>JAOUIC010000315.1 GCA_029884275.1 Gemmatimonadota bacterium
TCACGGGACCGGCGACGACAACGTGCACTACCAGAACTCGGAAGCGATCATCAACTCGCTGGTGCAGGCCAACAAGCAGTTCGACCTGATGAGCTACCCCAACCGGAATCACGGCATCTTCGGCGGCAACACCACGCTGCACCTCCGTGAGCTGCTCACCAAGTTCGTGGACGAAACCCTGGGACCGCCGGCGCCACCCCGGGCGTCCGGGCCGGACCCGCTCACGAACTAGGCCCCGGGGCTGTGGGCACCCGCACGCCGCGTGTGCCCACAGGAAGCCCCAGAGTGCCCGCGCCACCGGGCCCTGGTCTTTCCTCCCGGGGCCTCAGCCATACATTACCGGCATACCCGCTTCGGGAGGCTCGCATGAAGTACGACGAGATCGTCTCGATCCTGGGGTACGCCGGCAGCCACGACCTTGCTGTGCGCATCGTGACCATCGATCGGAAGGAAGTGACCGGCGTGCCTACCAGCGTGGACCCTCATGTGACCGCGCACGAGGTCTACCTTCACCCGATTGACGACGACCGGACCGAGATCGCTCTCAGTCTCGGCGCCATCGCCGCCGTCGAGCTCCTTTGATCTCCATCCTCGACATCATCGGCCCCGTGATGGTGGGGCCCTCATCGTCCCACACGGCGGGCGCCTGCCGGATCGGGCTGTTCGCGCGCGCGCTGCTGGGCATTCCCCCTGCTGAGGCCGAGGTCGAACTCCACGGGTCCTTCGCGCGGACCGGCGTGGGCCACGGCACCGATCGCGCCATCGCGGGGGGGCTGCTCGGATTCCGGCCCGACGACGAGCGGCTCCGGGAGAGCCTCACCCTGGCCGAGGCGGCTGGGCTCCGGATCGAGTTCAGGAACACCCGCCTGCGCGAGGAGCTTCACCCCAACACCACCCGCATCACGGTCCGCGCCCATGACCAGAAGGCCCGGATCGTCGGCTCGTCCATCGGCGCCGGCCGCATCGTCATCTCCGAGATCGACGGTTTCCCGGTCGAGGTGACCGGGGCCAGCCCGGTGCTGGTGTTCATCGCCCAGGACGTCCCGGGGATCATCTCCGCCGTCTCGACTGCGCTCGCGCGCCAGGGGGACAACATCGCGTCACTCAAGGTGTTCCGCCGCAAGAAGGGCGGGGACGCGATCCACATCTACGAACTCGATGCCCCGGCAAGCCGGGGCGCCCTCGAGGTGATCCATGCCCTGTCCGCCGTCCGCATGATTCGCTCGATCCCGAGGATCACCTGATGTTCGAGTCGCTGAATGAGGCCTGCGACCGTGCGGAAGAACTCGGCATTTCGCTCGGGGAACTGGCGCTCCGGACCGAGGCGGAGGCCGGGCTTCGGACCCGTGAGGAGGTCGAGCATTCCCTCCGGCGGGCCCTCGAGGTGATGCGGGCGGCCGTGGCGCGCGGGCTGGAGGGGGACCTGTACAGCGTCAGCGGGCTGGTCGGCGGGGATGCGGCAAAACTCAGCCATGCGGTCGGGCCGCTCAAGGGCACCGTGTTCACCGACGTTCTTGCCTCCGCGCTCGCCGTGCAGGAGGTCAACGCCGCGATGGGAGTCATCGTCGCGGCCCCGACCGCCGGAGGCGCCGGGGTCCTGCCCGGGGTTCTGCTCGGCCTCGGCCGAACCCTCGCACTCGATGACGACGTGCTCGTCCGGGCCCTGGCCGCCGCCGGCCTGGTCGGTGCGGTCGTGGCCCAACGCGCCTCGCTGTCAGGAGCCGAAGGAGGCTGCCAGGCCGAGACGGGTGCCGCGGCGGGCATGGCTGCGGCGGCCGGCATCGACGCCCTGGGTGGCACGCCGACGGAGGCGATTCACGCCGTTGCCCTGACCATGCAGGGAACCCTCGGCCTGGTCTGTGACCCGCTGGGCGGCCTGGTGGAGGTGCCGTGCGTCTATCGAAACGCGACCGGGGGCGCCATGGCGCTGGCCGGCATCGAGATGGCCATGGCCGGCGTCCGCTTCCCCATCCCGGTGGATGAGGTCATCGACACCATGGGCGAGATCGGGCGCAGCATGGACGTCCGGTACCGGGAGACCGCCGGCGGGGGCTTGGCGGCGACCCCTACCGGGCGGCGTCTGGCGCGGGAGCGGTTGGTCCAGCTGAAGGGCAAGGGAACCGGAAAGGGCACTGAAACATCTTGAAACGTCCGCCCGTAACGGTGGCGCCGTTCTGAGGCCAGGCGGCACCGCGGGTAACCAATCGTAAAGAGACACGGAGGGGCAGTGCAGGGACCCGAGATCCTGATCCCCATGACGTTCTTTCTCACGGTCGGCGGCGTCCTGATCGCTCGCGGAGAGATCGGCAAGGCCATCGCTCACCGGATTCGCGGTGGGAGCCAGCCCGACGACCGGATTCAGGGCGAACTCGCCGAAGTGCGCCAGGAACTCGACGCGGTTCGGCAGGAGCTTGGGGACCTGCATGAGCGACTCGATTTCACCGAACGACTGCTGGCCCGCTCGCAGGATCCGGGACAACTTCCGGGGGGAGCCGCATGAACCCTGGTGACGCCGTCCCCATCCTTGGGATGATCACCGGTATCCTCACGGTCGGCTTCATGTCCTGGGCCGTGGTGGCGATTGCGCGGGGCCCGCTGGGGCAGGCCCTTTCGCGCCGCATCGGTGGTCAGCACCTGGACACCGACCTGGCGCACGAAGTCGTGTCCCTTCAGGAGCAGGTGGACGATCTCCGCCGACTGGTGGAAGAGACCCAGGAACGCCTCGATTTCACCGAGCGTCTGCTGACGCGGGGCGAGCGCGCCGGCCTGGAGCGAGGGGCGGACTGATGGAGGACATCCTCGCCATCCTGCTCATCTTCGGCGGTGGCACCGCGGTGGCCATCTCGTTCAGCCCGGTCGGTCGTGCCATCGCCGACCGGATCCGGCACCGCGCGCCGCTCCCGGAGCAGGATCCGGCGGTGTACGAGGAGCTGGAACGGCTGCGCGCCGAGATGATCGAGGTGCACGAGCGGCTGGACTTCACCGAGCGGCTCCTGGCCCGTGGTTCTGATCAGGCGCAACCTGTCGAGGAGAAGTAGCCATGGAAGGCGTGCTGTTCATCATAATCGTCTTTGGCGGGGGGATGCTGTTCCTGCTGTCGAAGAGCGAGATCGGGCAGGCCATCGCGGACCGGATTCGGGGCCGTGCGCCGGAGGGATCGGCCGACCCGGCACTCGCGGAAGAGGTCGAGCGGCTCCGCATCGAGGTCAGCGAACTGCACGAGCGTCTCGATTTCGCCGAGCGGCTGCTCGCCGCTGGTCGGGATCAGGCCGCGCCGGCCGCTGAGGATGCATGATTCAGGGACCTGCTGTCGTGGTGCAGGACATTCCGCCGATGCCGCCGATGCCAGACATCCCGGTGCCTCCGATGCTCCCGCCCTGGATGGTCCTGCCGGCGGAGGTGACCGCGCTGATCGCACTCGGGTTCTTCGGCGCCTGCGCCCTGG
>JAOUIC010000317.1 GCA_029884275.1 Gemmatimonadota bacterium
GGACAGCACCAGGCTCTTCCGTTCGACGCCAAGCATCACCTTGTCCTTGGCATCCTCGAAATCCTGCATGTCCACCAGCGACTTGTTGCGCCGGGCGGCGAGCAGCGCCGCTTCGTTCACCAGGTTGGCCAGGTCGGCTCCCGCCATGCCGGGCGAGCCCTTGGCGATGGTCTCGAGATTGACGTCGGCCGAGAGGGGGATCTTTCTGGTGTGGACGCGGAGAATCCCCTCCCTGCCCCGCACATCCGGCGCGTCCACCACGATCTGGCGGTCGAACCGCCCCGGGCGGAGCAGGGCCGGATCGAGGACGTCGGGACGGTTGGTCGCCGCGATCAGGATGACGCCGTCGTTGGACTCGAATCCGTCCATTTCGACCAGGAGCTGGTTCAGCGTCTGCTCCCGCTCGTCGTGGCCGCCGCCGAGGCCGGCGCCCCGGTGCCGTCCGACGGCATCGATTTCGTCGATGAAGATGATGCAGGGGGCGTGGGCCTTGCCCTGCTCGAAAAGGTCCCGGACTCGCGACGCGCCGACGCCCACGAACATCTCGACGAAATCTGAGCCGGACATCGAGAAGAAGGGCCGACCGGCCTCCCCGGCGACGGCCTTGGCCAGCAGGGTCTTGCCGGTGCCGGGAGGGCCGACCAGCAGCGCACCCTTGGGGAGACGCCCGCCGAGGCGGGTGAACTTCTGCGGGTCCTTGAGGAACTCGATGATCTCCTGCAACTCGACCTTGGCCTCATCGGCGCCGGCCACGTCGGCGAAGGTCAGCTTGGGGGTGTCGCCGCTCAGGAGCTTCGCCTTGCTCTTGCCGAACGAGAACGCCCGGTTGCCGCCACTCTGGAGCTGGCGCAGCAGGAAGACCCAGAGCCCGATGATCACGATCCAGGGGAGAGCGGCGAGCAGGAAGCTCGCCACGCCGATCTTCGGCTCGCGGGCCGAGATCGGCACGCCGGCCGCCTCGAGCCCATCGAGGAAGGCCTCGCTGTCCCGGATCGGCAGCAGCACCATGAAGCCCTGCGCCTGGCGGCTGTTCTGGGTCACCGGCTCGACAAACTCGCCCTCGAGTTGCTTGCCGTCGAACACGACCACGGATTTCACGTTCCCCGCCGCCAGCTGCTGCTTGAAGGCGGTGTAGGTGAACTCCTGGGTCGTGCCCCGCTGATTGTTCATCAGCTGGAAGAGCGCCATGGCCACCAGCGCGACGAGCAGCCAGAGCGCGAGGTTCTTGCTCAGGCCGCGCCAGTCGGGACGCTGGGGCGTGGGAGGAAGTCGTTCAGCCATTCAGTTCAATCCACTTCCGCGATGTACGGGAGGTGCCGGAACTCCTCCGCGTGATCCAGACCATAGCCCACCAGGAAGACCGGTGGCGCCGCAAACCCCACGAACCGCAGTTCCGGCGGCGGCGCGGCCAGACGCTTGTCGAGCAGGGCGCACACCGCAAGGCTCTCCGCCCCCGCGGACCGCAGGCGGTCCAGCAGGAAGCCCAGCGTCCGGCCGCTATCAATTATATCCTCAACGACCAGTATATGCCTGCCCGTCAGCGGGATGGCCGGCTCGTACTGCACCCGAACCACCCCGCTGGAGGCCTTGCCCTGACCATAGGAATTCGCCACCAGGAAGTCGAGCTTGAGCGGGCGCCGGATGCTGCGGGCGAGGTCGGTCAGGAAGAACACGCTTCCCTTGAGCAGGCCGACCAGCACCAGGTCGCCGACGGGGTAGGCAGTGGTGATCTCCCGTCCAAGTTCCTCGACCCGGCGTGCAATATCGGCTTCGCTGTAGATGATCCGGCCGACCGGGCGGGAGCCGAGTCGAGGGTCAGGAGACACGCTTGACCTCGACCCGAATGGCCGGTTCCCCCGCCGCCGGGCACAGCCGGGCTGACCGGCAGACGCCGGGAATCCACGTCACAGTCCCGCCCGACTCGATCACCGGCCACCTCGCGCGTTCGCTCCGCGCCACCTGAGCGTCCTGAAAGCACCGGACCGCGAGCCGCCGGCCAACCCCTCCGAGGGGCACCAGCCGGTCGCCGGCCTTAGGGGGGCGAACGACCAGGCTGGCCGGCGCGAACCAGGCGGTGTCGCCGACCCGTGGCTGGGTTGCTGGTGCCGTCCCCTCCTGCCACGTGATGCGCCATCCGTCCCAGGTGGTCGACCCGGCCGGCCCGCTGATCAGGAGGGCGGCGGGCTCATCCCCGGCGGGGGGCGGCACAACGACCAGCCGCTCGAACGAGCGCTCGAGCCTCCATTGGCCTCCGAGGTCAGCGGTGAGGCCACTCTGGCCACCGGCCAAGGCGCGAAGGGCTCGGCGGAGGCGGGTTACCCCGGCGGGCCCGCCGACGGCACGGAGGAGTGTCTGCACCAGGGTAACCTGGAGGGCCGTCGGGAACCGCTCCAGCACGACCATGGAGAGGCTCCCCCGCCCTGCCTCGTCACGATACCCAAGCTCGGGCCAATGCCGCAGCAACTGATGCAACGCACGCCGCTGGATTCCTGCCTGTCGTCGGGTTCGATCGAGATTCCGCTCCAGCGACGACAGCCGTTCCTTCATTCGGGGCATCACCTCGTGTCGGATCCACGACCGGAGGTGCCGCGGGTCGAGGTTCGAGGGATCCTCCGCCCACTCCAGACCTCGTGCCCTGGCGTAGGCCACCAGCGAGCGCCGTGAGAACGACAGCAGCGGGCGCGCCAGGTCGCGGGTCTTCCGCCGCATTCCCGCCAGGCCTGAGGGGCCCGAGCCGTTGAGGAACCGCATCAGGACCGTCTCACGCTGATCGTCCAAGTGATGCGCGGTCAGGATGTACCGGGCGCCATGACGGCGGGCGATTTCGCGGAGCGCGCGGTACCGGGCGGTCCTGGCCCTGGTCTCGCTGGCGTCGGGCCCGAGGCCGAGGGAGACCAGTTCGAACGGGAGCCCGAATTGTCGTGCCAGGTTTTCGACATGGCGGGCGACCGCCCCGCTGTCCGGGCGAATGCCGTGATCGACATGGGCGACGACGAGGTCAAGCCCATGTCCATCGCGGGTCTCATGCAGGAGGTCGAGCAGCACGACCGAGTCCACGCCGCCGGAGACGGCGACGAGGACACTCGCCCTTGGCAGTCCCAGCGCCTCCAGGGCAGCCACGAATCGTTCCACCAGATCCATCGAAAGCCACGCTCAGGGGGTTGCGGGCTTCGCCTTTCCCTTGGCGAAGTCACCTGCCTTGACGACCGTCATCCTGGAAGGATCAATGTACTTCCGGAACGCGGCGTTGACGGCCGCCGGCGTGAGGAGGGCCACCTTCGCCTCCAGTTCCCGCTCGAACGTCAGCGTCCGGCCAACGAAAGTCGCCGTGCCGAGCTGGTTCACGAGGGACTGGTCCTGCGCGCGGCTGACCGTGCGCGACTGCAACCAGCCAGCCAGTCCTTCCTGGACTTCCTGGACGGTGAACCCGTCCTT
>JAOUIC010000318.1 GCA_029884275.1 Gemmatimonadota bacterium
CGGTGAGCGAGGTCAGCGAGCTGGTGCTGGTGCTGAACTGGTTCGGGGAATTGCACGCCCGCACCGCGAGCGGAAGACAGTGAACCGGCGAGCTGCCACATGAACGAATTCATGCCGAAGCTCGGCGCCGTCCCTTCGGCGCCACCCGACTCCGAGGGCGCGCCGTGACCCTCGAGCGCCTCAGGGCAAGCCTTGCCGACCGCTACCGCATCGAGCGGGAGCTGGGGCAGGGCGGCATGGCCACGGTGTATCTCGCCTACGACGTGAAGCACGACCGCAAGGTCGCGCTCAAGGTGCTCAAGCCCGAACTCTCCGCCATCCTCGGCGCCGACCGGTTCCTGCACGAGATCAAGACCACCGCCAACCTGCAGCATCCCCACATCCTCTCGCTGTTCGACTCCGGTGAAGCCGAGGGCTTCGTCTTCTACGTCATGCCCTACGTCGAGGGCGAATCATTGCGGGACCGGTTGCTGCGCGAGAAGCAGCTGCCGGTGGAGGACGCGGTGCGGATCGCGCGCGAGGTGGCCGACGCCCTCGACTACGCCCACCGCCACGGGGTGGTGCACCGCGACATCAAACCGGAGAACATCCTGCTGCACGACGGCCGGGCCCAGGTGGCGGACTTCGGGATCGCACTGGCCGCCGCCCGGACCGACGGCGGCAGCCGGATGACCGAGACCGGGATGAGTCTCGGCACCCCGTTCTACATGAGCCCCGAGCAGGCGATGGGGGAGCGGGAGATCACGGCCAAGAGCGACGTCTATGCCCTCGGCTGCGTGATGTACGAGATGCTGGTGGGGGAGCCGCCCTTCATGGGTCCCACGGCGCAGGCGATCATCGCCCGGGTGATGACCGAGGCGCCGCGCTCGCTGCAGCTGCAGCGGCGCACGATCCCGACGCATGTGGAGGCGGCGGTGCAGCGGGCGCTGGAGAAGCTGCCGGCGGACCGGTTCCAGTCGGCGGCGGAATTCGGCACGGCGCTGGGGGATCCGGGCTACGACAGGCGGATCACGGTGACGCGGGCGGCGCAGGGCCCGGGAGGGGTCGCATTCATGCGACCCCTACTGGGGCCCCGCGCCGCCCTGGCCGCGCTCGCCGTCCTCGCGGCCCTCGCCGCCTGGGGCTGGTTCCGCCCCTCGAAGCCGGTCCTTCCCATCCGCTATCGGGTGGCGCTCGGCAACCTGCCGCTCACTCCCCGCCTGGTGGGCCGGGATCTGGCCATCGCACCCGACGGCCGGACCATCGTCTTCTCGCGTGACAGCAGCCGCCACCGCCAGCTCTGGATCAAGACCGCCGACCGGGCCGACCCCGAGCCGCTCACGGGGACGGCGGACGGCGAGGCGCCGTCGTTCTCGCCCGACGGCGAGTGGGTGGCCTTCGCCGCCGATGGACGGCTCCGGAAGGTCCCCCGGCTGGGAGGCTCGGCCGTCACCATCGCGGATTCGATGGCACGGCCTGCCCCGGCGATTGCCTGGCTCGACGACGGGACGGTGCTGTTCAACGGACCCACGTTGGACCTGCGCGCGGTCCATCAGGATGGCGGACCGGTGCGGGTCGTGATCCCGCGCGACTCGCTGGGGCTGTACGTCGCAGGGATCAGCGGCCTCCCGGGAGGGCGCACTGCGTTGGTTGCCCTCTGCGCGATAGGCTGCACGCAGGCCCGCCTGCTGGCGGTGAATCTCGAATCCGGGGTCAGACGGGATCTGGCGGAGGATGTGATAAAGACCTGGGCCTTCGCGGGCGGGAGGATGGCGTTTGTCCGGACGGACGGGGGAGTGTTTCTCGCCTCGGTTGACGAGAAGGCGCTGGCGTTCCGTGCCGCTCCACTCCCGGTGCTCGAAGGGGTTCAGACATCGGGAATCAGCGCCGCCATGGCGCTGGCGGCAGACGGGACCCTCCTCTTCGTGCCCGGCGTGGCTGAGGGAGGGGGTGACGGGATTCCAACCGAGGCGGTGTGGGTCACCCGCGACGGCAAGGCCACGCCGGTTGACTCCGGGTGGAGCTTCGGACCTGCGGGGAACGGCGGTCTCGCGCTCTCTCCCGACGGCCGCCGGCTCGCACTCGCGGTCCGGGCAGCGGGAGCGGACGATATCTGGATCAAGGAGCTCGACCGGGGACCCTTCACCCGCCTCACCTTCGAGGGGGTCAACGTCCGGCCGGCCTGGACCGATGGTGGCCGCTCGCTGCTCTATCTCTCCCGGCCGGATACGATTGGAAGCGAGGATCTCAAGCGGCGCCGGGCGGATGGAACGGGGTCTGCCGAGACGCTGTTCGATGCCACTCGCCCGATCTTCGAGGTCCGGCCGTTGCGGGATACGACCCAGCTGCTGGTCAGGCTGGGAGGCACCCCGACACGGGATGTCTACCTTCTGCGGCGGTCGGCGGGGCCGGGCGACAGCGCCCTCATCCCGCTGCTGGCGGACGACAAGTTCGAGGAGGTGTCCATCGCGTTGTCGCCGGACGAGCGCTGGCTGGCCTACGCCTCCAACGAGTCGGGACGCTACGAAGTCTACGTGCGGTCCTTCCCCGACGTGAACGCCGGGCGGTGGCAGGTCTCGCGCGACGGCGGCAACGAGCCGCTCTGGTCGCATTCCGGCCGGGAGTTGTTCTTCCGGAGCGCGGCGGGTCAACTGGTTGCGGTCCCCGTCCGCGAGGGGCCCGGGTTCACCCAAGGGGAGCACCGTCCCCTCTTCCAGGCCAATGGGTTCGTGAGCCAACCCAACCACACCGAATACGACCTGGCCCCCGACGACCGGAACTTCGTCTTCCTGCGCCGGGCTGGCGCCCCTGACAGCACTACTGCCGTGACGACGGCCATCATGGTGCAGAACTGGCTCGGGGAAGTTGACGCGCGCCAGGCCGGGCCGCGGTGAGCGTGGCTCCCGCTTCAGGAAGGCACGGAGGCTCGTCGCCCCTCGCCCTATCCCGCCCCCACCGGCGGGATTATTTTCCCTCTCCCCGGCGCCGTAGCCAAGTGGTAAGGCAGAGGTCTGCAAAACCTCCATCACCGGTTCGACTCCGGTCGGCGCCTCTCAGACACACCTCAACGGCCACCCACCGCGGTGGCCGTCGTGTTCCATCCAGCCCCTGAGCCGCAGAGCCGGCCATGACCCGCGACGCACTGCCCCATCTGCTCGGCATCTGGCTCGCCGTGGGCCTGGTCTCGTTCATCGCCCTGTTCCGGGTGAGCGCCCCCTACGGCCGTCACCTGCGCCGGGGATGGGGTCCGACGATCCCCCGCACCCTGGGATGGGTCCTGATGGAGCTGCCGGCGGCGGTCCTGCCGGTCGCCTTCTTCCTGTCCTCCGATCGCCGCGGCGACGTCGTTTCGCTCGTCTTTCTCGGCATCTGGCTGGCACACTACCTCAACAGATCGCTGGTCTTTCCCTTCCGCATGCGCGGCGGCCAGGA
>JAOUIC010000319.1 GCA_029884275.1 Gemmatimonadota bacterium
GCACACACCTCCCACAGGCTGGCCGATCGCGGCAGGCGCCGGGGCGAACTGTCGGACCCAGCACGCCACGACTGGCACAAACGCGTCCTCCCAGATCCGCTCGATCCGGTCGGGGGAGGCGAGTTCGCTCTCATCGAGAGGGGCCAGCGCGAAGTCGACCGCATGGACTCCGCGGCACTGAGCCTCCGGAGTCGCGACGGGCCAGCCGGCGTGCCCGGGCCGGGTCGCCAGGTCCGGTTTCGACAGTTCCCCTACCGAGCGCAACAGCGTAAGCAGCAGGTCACCCCGCCTCGTCCATTCGTACTCGAAGAATCCGGGGAGGAGCAGGGCCATTCCGCGGTTCCCGCGTGCCACGCCAACCCACCGGTGGGCCGGCGCGGTGGCGCTCGGCGCTTCCAGGTCCATGCGACGGCCGCGGTGCGGAAGCCCCGGCCCCCGCTCGACCCACCCGAACTGGGCACCCGCCCTGATGGGGCTGTTCCTGAGTCCCAGCGGCAGACGCAGCCGAAGGCGATGATCGTTGGCCTGGTTTTCCAGGATGATGCGCCCCCTGACGAATCGCTCATCGCCCTGCAGTGTGAGCGTGAGCCTCGCCCGGACTCGCCCGGTTCCACCCCTTGAGCCCGAGCCGCAGGCCAGGCCCAGCCTGCAGCCAATCGCCGCCAGACAGGGACCGTTCGCCTCCACTCGCGGCCGGCCCACGGCCGCCGCCCGTCGCGGCGCGTCTCCCCTGAGGGGGCAGAAGGTGTACGTGTCTCCCCGGTCGCGCTCGCTCTCCAGGGTCAGCAGGCGGCGAGCCACCGGCCTCTCGCCGAGCCGCCCAAGCGCGACGCCACCGTCGGCGCCGATTCCCACCATGAGGCGGCCGTTCCAGAGCCTCCGCCCGGCTGCCGCCGTGAACGTTTCTGCCGGTGTGGCATCGCCCGAGCCCAGCGAACAGTACGCGAGGCCAAGCCCGTCGAGCGCCGCCGGCAACGGGAAGGCGATCCGGGCGAGGTCGACCTCGTCCTGGTCCGGGTAGTGCCGCGGGGCGTCGAGTCGTTCCAGGCCACCACACACTTCCAGAATCTGGGGCGCGATCGTCACCGTCCGCCCGTCGTTGAGCTCCGCACGGAGGTGGAACGGTCCGATCCCCGAGCCACGCCGGCTCTGGCGGCCATTCGGCGGGCCGACCAGCACGTCTCGGCGGAAGAAGCTGACTTCCGCCGTCACGATGCCGCCCCGCAGGCGCACGGCGGGATTCCAGAGTATGAGCCAGGGTTCCACCGGGCCGCCGGCCCGCGCGACGTCTGGAGAGTGGCCCGCGAGCCGCTCGATGGCGCCACGCGACACCTCCGCCACCGCGGCACGGGCGTCCCCCAGACGTGCCTCCGCCGCGCGGGTGACTGGATCGGCGCAGCAGCCGCCGAGCACGTCGTGGAACTGGGATTGGACCACCTCCCGCCAGGCCTGCCTGACAACTGCCGCCGATGAGCCGCCCACCTCTGAAGCGAGGGCGACCAGCGGCTCGGCCTGCCGTGTGAGCAGTAACTCGACTTCGCCCACCCGGCGCTTGAACGGCGCCCGCGTGGCGGCCACCCCGGGCAGGGACCAGGCGTGCCCTCGCGACGCGCGAAGCTCCCCCACCAGGGCCGGGACGCGGCCCGTCCCTGACGACGCGGCCGCGAAGAACTCCTGGAGCGTGGAGAAGCGGAACTCGGTGGATTGATCGACCACAGCCAGACGCTCGGCCAGCGCGCCGAGATCCGGGGCGGCGGCATGATGATCGGCGCCGACCATGAGCAATCCATGGCGGACGGCGGACGACGGAAAGATGCGCGAGGCCACAACCTGCCACCGGGCCGGGAGATCGGCCTCTGGTCCCAGCAGCTCGGCCCCGAGCGAGTATCCCTCGGGCGGAAGCAACGCGACGAGCAGGGCCGCATCGGTGCCGCTCGCCTCCCAGCGGAACATGGGGTGGGAGTCGACGAGGTCTGGATCGACACCGCGCCAGACAACGCCCGTGGCGATGCCGAACTCCCGGGCTATCATCGGGAGCGACCCGGGATGACCGAAGGCGTCGGGGCTGTAGAGCACAGCTCCGCCCGCCACACCCCAGCATTCGAGGTCCATCCGCCCCAACGCGAGGTTGCGCAACAGCGACTCCCCCGCTGGCATCTGCTCGTCGGCGAGCACGTACCAGGGCCCGGTGGCGAGGCGGCCGGTCAGCAACAGCCGCTCGACTTCCCGGCGCCGTTCGGGGCGCACGGCGAGGTAGTCCTCCAGCAGCACCGTCTGGCCGTCCAGCAAGAAGGAGCCCACCCTCGAATCCCGGCCGAGCAGTTCGATGAGCCCGTCCACCATGGCGACCAGGCGAGTGCGGAATGCCCCCAGCGGGAGATACCACTCGCGGTCCCAGTGGGTGTGGGGAACCAGGTGCACCACGCGTCGCATCGAGGCGCCTTTCCTTACCAGGGCCGTGACTGCCGGCAGCGAACTGGAGCGGCCGCGGGACGCACGCTAGATTCACCTTTCCACTCCAGCGTCTGGATCCTGTCGTGACCACGGTCTCCTGGCGGCCCCGAGAACTCCCCACCCGCGGGCAGACGACCCTGCCCCGCGGCTACTTCACGTCGCCCGCCGTCCTGGCCGAGGAGGTGGACCGGATCTTCACGCGACAGTGGCTGTGTGTGGACCGGGAGGAGCGCATCGCCGGCCGGGGCGACTATTTCCTGCTCGACGTCGCCGGGGAGAGCATCATCATCCTGCGGGACCAGCAGGGAGCGGTCCGGGGCTTCTACAATGTCTGCCGCCACCGCGGCAGCCGGCTGTGCGAAGAACATCGCGGATCGCTCTCCGAGACCATCCAGTGTCCCTATCATGCCTGGACCTACGGCCTCGATGGGCGACTGATCGGCGCACCGGCGACGAACGACCTCGAGGGCTTCCGCAAGCAGGACTGGCCGCTCAAGCCGGTCTCGGTCGCGCTGTGGGAAGGGTTCATCTTCGTCAACCTCGCCGAGGATTCCGTCTCCTTCGAGGACTCGCATGCCCCGCTGCTGGGCCGCTTCGCCCGGTTCGGCATGGCGGGCCTCAAGCTCGGCCGAACCCACGAGTATGACATCCGGG
Source organism: Gemmatimonadota bacterium (assembly GCA_029884275.1). GTDB lineage: Bacteria > Gemmatimonadota > Gemmatimonadetes > Gemmatimonadales > GWC2-71-9 > JADJOM01. The sequence continues at coordinate 3,109 of JAOUIC010000319.1, forward strand.
CCAACTGGAAGCTGATCGTCCAGAACTACTCGGAGTGCTACCACTGCCCCCTGGTCCACCCGACGCTGACCCGCCGCACTCCCCCCACGCTGGGCGAGAACGATCTGGTTGATGGTCCCTTCCTCGGCGGATACATGGTCCTGGCCGAGGACTCCCGGAGCATGACGATGTCGGGACGCGTGTGCGGCCTGCCGGTGAGCAACGCCCTCCCGGCCGCGGACCATGATCGGGTGTACTACTACTCGCTCATGCCGAACATGCTGCTGAGCCTGCACCCCGACTACGTGATGTTCCACCTGCTC
>JAOUIC010000320.1 GCA_029884275.1 Gemmatimonadota bacterium
CCATCGTGCGTGCACCACCGGGAAGCACGGACTCCCGCTGATCGGGAGCGGTGACTGGAACGACGGGATGAGCCGAGTCGGGATCGGGGGACGGGGGGAGAGTGTGTGGCTCGCATGGTTCCTCGCCGCCACCCTCCGGGGCTTCGCCCCGCACGCCGCGTCGCGGGGCGATGAGGCGACCGCGATGGAATTCAGCCGGCTGGCGGCGGCGTACGTCGCCGCGGTCGAGGCGCATGGCTGGGACGGCGAGTGGTATCGCCGGGCCTACTACGACGACGGCGCGCCGCTCGGCTCGGCACAGAACGTGGAGTGCCGCATCGACTCGATCGCGCAGAGCTGGAGTGTGATCTCGGGCGCGGGACGGCCGGAGCGGCAGGCGCAGGCGATGCGCTCACTCGAGCAGCACCTGGTGGACGAGCAGCACCGGCTGCTGCTGCTGCTCACCCCGCCGTTCGACCTGACGGCGAAGGACCCCGGCTACATCAAGGGCTACCTTCCCGGCGTGCGCGAGAATGGCGCGCAATACACTCACGCCGCCCTCTGGGCGGTCCTCGCCACGGCGCTCAGGGGAGACGGCGATCGCGCCTTCGAGCTTTTCCAGATGCTCAACCCGCTCACCCACGCACGGACACCGGCCGAGGTCGCGACGTACAAGGTGGAGCCGTACGTCGTGGCGGCCGATGTCTACACCGCGGCCGGACAGGTCGGGCGGGGCGGCTGGACCTGGTATACCGGCTCGGCGAGCTGGATGTACCGGGTGGGGCTCGAGGGCATCCTGGGGCTGGTGACGCGGGGTGACATGCTGTTCATCGAGCCGCGCGCCCCGGCCGCGTGGCGCGAGTACACCATCGAGTACCGGTACGGCGGGAGCCTCTATGTCATCACGGTGCACAACGAGAAGTGCGACCCCCGCCGGGAGAGCCGCCTGACGATCGACGGGCGGAGTGCAGATGGACTCGCCATTCCCCTGGTGGATGACGGGGTACGGCACGCCGTCGAGGTGTGGCACAGCTGAACAGGGCGGCCGCTCCCTCCTGGCGCTCCACCATGCCGCCGCGTGGTGAGCGGGCAGGAGGGGTAAACGGAGAACCCGTTACGCCGCCGTTCCGTGCCAGCGGTTGATCAGGATGAGCCCGCTCCCGAGCAGCGCCGCCACGACGATCAGCGCCGTGAGCGCGAGCTGCCAGCCTAGGCGTCGCATCACACTGCCGGACCGGTCGATCGAGCGCTGCGCCAGGCTGTCGGCGGCCAGAAACGCCGCTGCCCGCTCCTGCCCTACCTGCTCCATCAGCGCGACCCGCTCCGCGGTCAGCGCGGCCTCCAGTGCCTCTCGCTGGGCCGCGACTTCCTGGAACGCCAGCGCCCGCTGGCGGTCGATATCACGCATCATGGCTATACGCTCGCCGTCGATGTCGCGCATCATCGCCTCGCGCTGGCGGTCGATCAGCGCCGGAGCTTCATCCGCCAGCGCCCCCACCGAGCGCATGGTCGCGGCGCCGGTCCCGAGCAGGCTGTCCACTCTCGGGGCACTCATGGCGTCCTCCGCCGCGAGCTCGGCATTCCAGCGGGCCTGCGCCGCCAGCGTCTCGTTCAGGTAGCTCAGCCGGAAGCTCAAGTTCGCCAGTCTGCGATCCACCTCGCCGATCGCGGCGGTGAGGGTCTTGTCGCTGAGGCCGAGCGCATCCCAGTCCGCGGCGAGAATCGATATGCGCCGGAGTGCCGGCCCCTGCATCGGGTGACTGGCCGTCCAGGCCCTCAGATCCGCATCCGCTGACGCCGACATTCGGCCGGTCCGCAGGACTCTCGAGGCCAGCACCATCATCTCGTCTATCGCCTGGCGTGCCGCCGCGACGGCGATCGCCTGCTCGGGCCCGAAGGCCTCGCGCCCCGAGCCGCTGGTGAAGTGGTCCTGCTGCTGAAGCGTAAACGCGAGCAGATCGACGGCCGCGACCATCGGATCGTTCCGGAGCGCCGCCTCCTGCACCAGCGGGATGCCCGTGATCTTCCACAGCAGGGCATTGCGCCGGACCACCGGATCAGTGGACACCACCATGATGCTGTCGGCTGCCTGCTCGATGATCGTTGACACGATGCGCCCGACCTCGAAGCACTGCAGCTGCAGCTGATTGGCCGAAACCAGGAGATTGGGCGACGCCTGCATGCTCGCCGACTGAGTGGGCACCTTGGCGCACGCGCCCGCGGCGAGCGCCGAGGTGACGACGGCAGTCACACGAAGCAGACGGACGAGAGCCGGGGGAGTGAGAGAGCCCATTGACCCAATCTACCGCCCCTTGTTGGTACACGGAATGGAGCCGGTTGAGCCGGCCGTTGAACCGGAACGGCGCCCGGTCAAACCCATCGTCCGCCACCGGCGGGTTGGTGTCCATTCCCAGGTCGATGCTCTCGGATGCCGGGAACGCAGCGGGAATGGTCCGCTCCACATTCCCGTTGGCAACCTCCCTGCCGTTGATCCAGCACGTCGACTCGGCATCCCCGGCGATTGTGGCCGGGGGAGCAGCCCGGGCCCTTGCTCCGCCCCCGGCGACCAGGGGACAGGTCACCCCCTGAAACAGAGCGGCCGGTTCGCCTGATGGCGAACCGGCCGTCCCTGCTTCAATCGGCGAAGCGTGTCGGGTTACGACAGCTTGACGACGTTCTCCGCGGCCGGGCCCTTCTGGCCCTGCACCATGTCGAACTCGACCTTCTCGCCCTCGGCGAGGCTCTTGAAGCCCTGAGCCTGGATCGCCGAATGATGGACGAAGCAATCCTTCTGCCCGTCCGAGGGGGTGATGAAGCCGAAGCCCTTGGCGTCGTTAAACCACTTCACCGTTCCGGTGGTACGCATTGTCCTGCTCCTGTTGCTGTGGTAATCGGAGTGGGGACATGCCGCACGACCGACTACGGTTTGCGTGGAACTCGCCTCCACGCGGGGCTCGGCTGCCGCGGCGCAATTAGCGCCAGGAACGACAGCCAGTAAAAAAAGGGGCCGGCAACAACGCCAGCCCCTGTCCGCTCACGTCGTATTCGACACCACCGAGGCGATGTCGACGACTTAAGGTACCCGGTCGTGGGCAAAACAGCAAGCCCGGCGCTGGCGCAGCGGAAGGAGCGGACTCCCGGACCGACCAGCCGCTCCCATCCCCTGCCTGGATCTCCACATCGACGGGGCGAGGGCGGCGTTCGAATGATCCGGTCACCGGGACGGCGGCAAGTCATGATGGGGCCATGCCCCGCGCGCCCCGCCGGCACTTGCTGCCGTATATACAGTCCGTATATATATGATCCCGGGCTTCGAATGGGATCCGGCCAAGCGCGCGGCGAACCTCCGGAAGCACGGGATCGACTTCGTCCGCGCGGTCCAGATCTTCGAAGGCTTCGTGAGCCAGCAGCTGGATACCCGCTGGAACC
>JAOUIC010000321.1 GCA_029884275.1 Gemmatimonadota bacterium
GATGGCGTGGTGCCACTCCATGCGCGCCGCCCGCCAGCGCTCGAACCACTCCATGTCCGTCCCCGGCTTGACGAAGAACTGCATCTCCATCTGCTCGAACTCGCGGGTCCGGAAGATGAAGTTGCCGGGGGTGATCTCGTTCCGGAACGCCTTGCCGATCTGGGCGATGCCGAACGGCACCTTCTGGCGGGAGGAGTTCAGCACGTTCTGGTAGTTGACGTAGATGCCCTGCGCGGTCTCCGGCCTCAGGTAGATGACCGCCGCCTGCTCCTCGACCGGCCCCATGAACGTCTTGAACATCAGGTTGAACAGCCGTGGCTCGGTCAGCTCGCAGGTGGTGTGCTCACCCGGTTTCTTGGATGGCTTCTGGGGGCACTGCGCATCCTGGATCTTGTCGGCGCGGAAGCGGGCCTTGCAGGTCTTGCAATCCACCAGCGGGTCGGTGAAGCCGGCGACGTGACCCGACGCCTCCCACACCTTGGGGTGCATCAGGATGGCGGCGTCGAGGCCTTCGATATCGTCCCGCTCGTGCACCATGGCGCGCCACCACCGGTCCTTCACGTTCTTCTTGAGCTCGACGCCCAGCGGCCCGTAATCCCATACCGATCCCAGCCCGCCGTACACCTCGGAGGACTGGAACACGAATCCGCGCCGCTTGCACAGCGACACGAGCTTGTCCATCAGGGTGGTATCGGCCATGGCGCGCTTCGGTGGGTCGGGTGAATGGTCAGGAAAACGGCCCGGTAAGGTAATCCTCCCGGGCCGCCGGATTCAAGTGCAACTGATTGTGGGGCAATCGGTTGTGCGATGGGCGCCGGGACGAGTCAGGCGCCTGTCCTGCGCCTGATGTCTTCCACAATCACGCCCCCGTGCTGGCGGGTGTTCTCGATGAACAGCCGGTTGGCGTCGCGCCCCGCCGCCATCACCCCCGCGATGTAGCAGCTGGGCACCGGCGTCATCATGGTGGCGGGATCGTGCGCCGGCACGCCGGTGGCGTGGTCCACCGGCACGCCCAGCGAAGAAATGAGGTCGGTGGAGGCGTAGTAGCCCGTCATCGCCAGCACCTGGTCGGCCGGGATGGCGGTGCGCGTCCCGCCGTCGATCTGCTCAACCTCGACCCGGTCGGGGTGGATCGCGACGATCCGGCTGTGCCAGTGCGCCCCGATGCTGCCTTCCTTCACCCGGTTGGTGATGTCCGGCAGCACCCACGGCTTGACGGTGCGGTCGAATCCCTCCGCGATGTGCACCAGCGTGACCCTGGCGCCGGCTCGCCAGCACTCCAAGGCCGCGTCCACCGCGCTGTTCCCCGCCCCGACGACGACCACATCCTGGTGCCAGTGCCGGTGTCCCTCGAGGAAGTAATGCGACACGTGGGGCAGGTCCTCACCCGGCACGCCGAGCAGGTTGGGCCAGTCGTAGTAGCCGGTGGCGAAGACGATGTTGTCGGCGAGGTAGGAAATGGTCTCGTGCCGGCGCCCCACCCTGGCGAGGAACTTCCCTTCCGGCGTTCGGGTCACCGCGGTGACCTCCTCGCCAGGCCTGGCGTCGAGCCCGAAATGCTCCACCACCCTGCGGTAGTAGAGCAAGCCGTCGCGGCGGGTCGGCTTCTCATGGCTCGCGATGAACGGGATATCCCCGATTTCCAGCTTCTCCGGGGTGGAGAAGAACGTCATGTTGAGCGGGTAGCGCTCGATCGCGGAGACCACGGTGCGGCGATCGAGCAGAATGCAGGGCACGCCGGCCCGGGCCGCCGCGATGCCGACGGTGATTCCCGCGGGACCGGCCCCGATGACGAGGATCGAGGTGGTAGCTGGAGTCAGTGGTCAGCTCACTTCGATGATCTGGTCCCGGCGGGTGCCGACGCTGACATAGCGGATCGGCGCGCCGGCCAGCTCTTCGAGCCGGTCGAGATAGGCCCTGGCCTCGGCGGGCAGGTCCGCCAGCCGGCGTGCGCCGCCGGTGGAGCGCTGCCACCCCTTGAGCACCTCGTAGCGCGGCTTCACCTGCCCGAGCGTCCGGATGTCCGAGGGCATCTCCTCGTGCAGGTCGCCGTTCAGGGTGTACGAGGTGCCGACCGGCAGCTCTGAGAAGGTGTCCAGCACGTCGAGCTTGGTCATCGCGAGCCCGGTGAGCCCGTTCACCCTGACCGAGTAGCGCACCACCGAGGCATCGAACCAGCCGCAGCGCCGCGGGCGGCCGGTGACGGCGCCGAACTCGCCGCCGAGCTTCCGGAGCTGTTCCTCCATCGCCGGTTCGGCCTCGGTGGGGAGCGGGCCGTTGCCGACCCTCGTGGTGTAGGCCTTCACCACGCCAAGCACCTCGTCGATCGCCGTGGGCCCGATCCCCGCCCCGACCGCCGCGCCGCCCGCGGTGGTGTTCGACGACGTGACGTAGGGGTAGGTCCCGTGGTCGACGTCGAGCATGGCCCCCTGCGCGCCCTCCAGCAGCACGCGCTTGCCCTGCTTGAGGGCGCGGTACACCACCTGGCCCGCGTCGGCGACCATCGCCAGCAGGCGCGGGGCCAGACGCTCGAGCAGCTCGTGATGCGCCTCCACCGAGGCAAGGTCGGTGCTGCCGAGCAGCTTCAGGAGAGCGTTGGCCCGCACGACCCGCTCGGCGACGATGGCCTTGACGGTGTCGAGATGCCTGAGATCCCCGACCCGGATGCCACGGCGACCGAACTTGTCCTCGTATGCGGGGCCGATGCCCCGCCCGGTGGTCCCGATCTGCTGGCTCTTCTCGTGGGCGCGGTCGAGCTGTTTGTGGTACGGCAGCACCAGGTGGGCCCGCTCGGAGATCACGATCCGGCCCTGAGTGACAATGCCCTTGGCCCTCAGCCCGTCGAGCTCGTCGAAGAACTGCTGGGGGTCGAGCACCACCCCGTTGCCCACCACGCAGGTACAGGAGTCGTGGAGGATGCCGGAAGGAATCTGCTGCAGGATGAACTGGGTGTCGCCGATGCAGACGGTGTGTCCGGCGTTCGCCCCGCCCTGGTACCGGACCACGTAATCGGCCCGTTCGGCGAGCACGTCCACCAGCTTCCCCTTGCCTTCGTCGCCCCACTGGGCGCCGACGACCACCACGCAATTGGTATCGGATCCGAACATGATCTCGGCTGGGCTCGTGCCTGGATGAGGAGCCGGCGGGAGGCCGGTCCATGACAAACGAATGGGGCCCCCTTGCGGGGGCCCCGGTGAATCCTCTGGTGAAAACTAGGCGCCCACAGGGCGTTGTCAACCAACTGCCGCGAGCGCCCGACCGACCGAAATGGCTGTGGCGGTGTCGAGCCCATCGGGGGTGTCCCGAGGAGTGTGGATCAGGCGGAGAGCCCCCCAGTCGAGCCGGGAGACGGTGCAGGCCCGAGCGCCGGCACGTGCCAGGGCCACGCTGTCAACCAGAATCCCG
>JAOUIC010000322.1 GCA_029884275.1 Gemmatimonadota bacterium
CCGAGATCCGCCCGGGCGGCGGAGCACCTATGTGTGGGGTGTCATGCTGGCCGGCGGGTACCTCTACGTTAGCGACATGGTGTCCGGCTTCTGGCAACTCGCGGTTCCCTGACTACCTGATTATGGTTATGGCGCTTCTCCCGAACGTCACCACTAATCGGAGTGATTGTTATGATGCGTCGTCTGGTCTGCCTGCTGGCCGTTCTGGCGTTCGCCGCGCCACTCGCCGCGCAGAGCGGCAAATTCGAAATCAGCCCTTTTGTCGGCTATTCACTGAGTGACGGCTTCGACGTCCCGACCTTCACTGCCCCGGGCAACGGCAGGGCATACAACGGATTCACGTTCAAGGACGGCCTGAGCTACGGCGCTTCGCTGGGTTACTACGTCAACCCGGTGACCGAGATCGAGTTCATGTGGTCCAGGCAGGAGAGCCAACTGCAGGGTGAGCGGGTGAGTGGTGGGAGCGACGACGCCATGGATGTGGCGATCGACAACTACCACGCCAACTTCGTCTACAACATGTACAACGACCGCCGCAAGCTGCGGCCGTTCTTCCTCTTCGGCCTGGGCGCGACGGTGTTCTATCCCGATGATTACCAGGGCAAGGACCTCGACACCAAGTCCTATTTCTCAGGCAAGCTGGGCGCCGGCCTCAAGTACGCCATGAACAGGAGCATGGGCCTCAAGCTGCAGGTCAACTGGACTCCGACCTACATCACGAGCACCAACAAGGGCTACTGGTGCGACCCTTGGTACGGCTGCTGGACGATTGGCGATGCCCAGTATGAAAACCAGTTCGGCTTCACGGCCGCGCTGAACTGGCGCTTCGGCAGCTGAGCCTGCCGCCGGCTGGAGCGGGGCCCTCCCATTCGCGGGGGGCCCCGCTTTCTTTTGTCCAGCTCCCGCGGTTTCCTGCCACGGGAGGCACCCTCGCCGGAGGTGGCGGTGACTCCCGGACTCTCGCTCCTGTTCATGACGTCGTGCGGGCTCCTCGTGGCGACCACGCTGCCTGCCCAGGGGAAGCCGGCGGGATGGGACGCCGCCGTGAAGGCGCTCGACGAGCTGATGGCCACCGACCGGGTGGTCGGTGGGAGCCTGGTGCTGGCGCGGTCGGGCGCGGTCGTGGCCCGGCACGACGCCGGTCTGGCGGACCGGGCCCGGCACCAGCCGACGGAACCCGGGACGCTCTACCACTGGGGCTCGATCACCAAGACCCTGACGGCGGTGGCGGTCCTCCAGCTGCGCGATCGCGGGCTCCTCTCGCTCGACGACCCCATCACCCGGTGGGTGCCCGAGCTCAGGCAGGTCCACAACCCCTTCGGCTCGATGGACGGCATCACCATCCGGATGCTGCTGTCGCACTCATCCGGCTTCCAGGATCCCACCTGGCCCTATGGCGCGGGGAAGGATTGGGAGCCGTTCGAGCCGACCCGCTGGGAACAGCTGGTGGCCATGATGCCATACCAGGAGATCCACTTCGCGCCCGGATCACGCTACGGCTACAGCAACCCGGCGTACATCTACCTGGCGCGCGTGGTCGAGTCGATCACCGGCGACCCCTGGCAGTCCTATGTCTACAAGAACATCTGGGGCCCGCTGGGCATCCGCGAGAGCTACTTCAACCGGACGCCGTGGCACCTCGCGGAGCGTCGCGCTGCCGGCTACACCCTTCGGAAAGAGGAGAGCGGGGAGGAGCGTCTCCGGGACAATGGACGCGAGTTCGACCCCGGCATCACCATCCCGAACGGGGGGTGGAACGCCCCGGTGGCCGACCTCGTGGCGTGGGCCTCCTACCTCGCGGCGGTGGCAGGCGGGCAGACTGCCGGCCCGGTCATCTCGCGCGAGACGCTGGAGGAGATGTGGCGCCCCGTCGTCCCCGTCCGGGATGGCGAGGCGATGGGGCTCGGGTTCTTCATCGTGACCGAGGGAAAGCGCCGGCTGATCGGGCACACCGGCGAGCAGGGCGGGTTCCGCTCGTTCATGTACCTGGATCCCGCCTCACAGTCCGTGGTGGTGGGCGTGGTGAACACCACGAACAACGCGCGGCCCGGGGAGTCGGACCGCGCGTTTCGGCGGGCGGCGGGCGCCGCCCGGGAACTGCTCGGGAACTAGTTCGGTGTCTTCCAGCCGTTGTTGCCGGGGACAACATCCGGGAGCGACCCGTCGGGGTTGACCGTCGCGGCGGTGACCGGCTGGGCGGTGGTGATGGTCGCGGTGTATTTGTCGCCCTTGTACCAGATCTCCACTGGGTACGAGTAGCTGGCCGTGGTGCCGTCGGCGAAGGTCAGCTGCAGGTCCACCGGCATGACCTGGTAGGCCGCATTGCGCAGCGTCACGGTGACGATCTGTCCCCCTTCGCGGCCCGGTCGCTGCGTCACCGCCTCGATGGCCTGGTCGAGGGCGCCGGTGGTGTAGAACCACCCCCGCCAGAACCAGTCGAGGTCGCGGCCGGAGACGTCCTCGATGGTGCGGAAGAAGTCGGCCGGCTGAGGGTGGCGGAAGGCCCAGCGGCGGGTGTACTCCCGGAACGCGCGATCGAACGCCTCAGGGCCCAGGATCTTCGACCGGAGCAGCGACAACCCCATCCCAGGCTTGATGTAGGCCAGCGCGCCGAGGTTGCCCTCGGTGCGGTACCGGTTGGCATAGGTCATGATGGGCTGCGCGGTGGGAGCCTGGTCATTCATCAGGGTGAACGCCGCTTCACCCCGCCGTCGCCGGGTGTCGTCCCGCTGGAAGAAGCCCTCCTCGGCGAAGCTGTTGATGAAGGTGTTGAAGCCCTCGTCCATCCACGCGTAGCGGCGTTCGTCGGACCCCACCATCATCGGATACCACATGTGCCCGGTCTCGTGGGTGATGACCGCAAACAGCCCCTCCCGCGACTCGCCGTTCTCCATCGTGACCATGGGATATTCCATGCCCGACACCGGGCCCTCCACGGCGGAGACCTGGGGATAGGGGTACCGGTGCCAGCGGGTGCTGTACTCCTGAATGGAGTAGCGGCCCATGACCGCGGCCTCGTGCCAGAGGGACTTCGCGGCGGGACGGTAGTAGGCGTGGGAGAGGATGCCCTCCCAGCTGGTCGCGTCCCAGAGGTACTCGGGGCTGCCGGCCCAGGCCACATCGCGGACATTCTGCGCCTTGAACTTCCAGGTCAGCATGCCGTCCTTCGCGGGTCGCGCGCCGCCGGACTTGAGCTCCTCTTCCGTCACGATGCGGACCGCGGTGTCGCTGGTGGCCGCGGCCTTCAGGCGGGAGCGCTGGGCGGCGGTGAGCACCTCCAGCGGATTCTGCAGGGTGCCGGTCCCGCCGACGATGTAACCCGCCGGGACGGTCACCTCGTAGATGAAATCGCCATACTCGAGGTAGAACTCGCCCTGTCCGAGGTACTGCAGGGTATTCCAGC
>JAOUIC010000323.1 GCA_029884275.1 Gemmatimonadota bacterium
ATGGTATCGGGTCGTCATCGCCGTGAAGCACCATCGCCGGGACCGACATCCCTCGAAGGGCCGGCCGCAGGTCGAACGCGCCGAGACTTTCCCAGACATCGTGGCGGGTCCGCTCCGTGATCCGGAACGGGGTGAGCTTCGCGACTCCGGCGGGGTCATGGAAGTAGCCCGCCACCGCCAGCTCGAACAGGCGCTGGGCATGTCCCGACGGATCGCGTTCCCGAAGCCCGCTTTCGCGCAGTGCCTTCCGGGCGGCCTGCAGCGCAGGGCTCATGGTCCGGACGTGAAAGCGGCGCTCGAATTCATCCCGGGCTTCGCGCCAGCACGGCGCCGGCGACACCAGCGCGAGTCTCTCGACCTGGGCGGGGTACTCCGTGGCGTAGAGTTCAGCCAGCAGGCCACCCCAGGAGTACCCGGCCAGAGCGAGGCGATCGATACCCCACAGGGCGCGCAGTGCCTCGAGGTCGAGGACATGCTCGCGCCACCCGACCGCGACATCACGGCCCACCGGGGAACGTCCGCCGCCCCGCTGGTCATAGAAGATCAGCTCCCGGCCCTCGGCGAGCGCGCCGAAGCCCGGCAGCAGATAGTCGTGATGCGCCCCCGGCCCGCCATGGAGGACGACGACCGGGGGGCCATGACCGAGGCGGCGTTCGTGGATCTCGACGCCGTTGACCTGGCGGGAGGCGGTCCTGCTGGGGGGGCCGGCCATGGCCGGCCCCTACAGCAGGACCGCGAGGGCATCGGCCACCTCGCGGGTGGCCTGTTCCTCTTCCGGCGTGAAGGGATCGGGGACGTCGCTGTCCACGTCGATCTGACCCAGGATGGTGTCACCACGGCGGATGAGGACCACCAGCTCCGACCGGGTGAAGGTGTTGCAGGCGATGTAGTTCGAGATCGCCCGGACGTCGCCGACGTTCTGGTCCTGCCCGGTGGCGATGGCGGTGCCGCACACGCCCTTGCCGACGGCGATGCGGGTGTGCTCGGTCTCGCGCCCGCTCCAGGCCTCGAGCGCCAGCTGGTCGCCCTGCAGCATGTAGAGATAGACCGAGGTGTAGGGAGCGCCCGCCGCGCGGATGCGGTCGGCCGCGTACTGCAGCAGGGCGTGACGTCCCGCATCGCGGGCAAAGAGGCCGCGCAGCCCGGCCGCGATGGGCCGGGCGTCCAGCACCGCCGGCATCAGCGCCCGCGGGTTCCGAGGGTGGCCATCACCTTCTGTTCCGCGCCATCGCGCAGGAAGCGCACTTCGACCAGGTCGCCCGGCTTGTGCCGCCCCAGCGCGTTGGTCATGCCCTGCAGATCGGGCACCGCCATGTCGCCGATGCCGATGATGATGTCGCCGGCACGGAGCCCCGCCTTGTCCGCGGCCGACCCCGCGCGGACTCCGCTCAGCCGGACGCCGCCGGGGTTCTCCGTCATGTCGGGAATCGTCCCGAGCGAGGCCCCGCCGCCACCGGAGGCCGAAGCTGCCGGCGGAGGGGGAGGCGGGACGTTGACGAAGGTGAGGGGATCCTTCCGGTCGGCCAGGGCGCGCACCACCTCGGCGGTGTAGTTGGCGACCCGCTCGAGGCCATCCACTTCGATCCTGCCCCAGTCGTCCGAGGCGCGATGGTAGTCCTCGTGCAGGTCGGTGAAAACATGCAGCACCGGCTTCCCCGCACCGTAGAAGGAGGCGTGATCGCTCGGGCCCCAGCCGTCACCCGAGGCCTTGAGGTCGAACTGAGCCGCCGCGTTGAGGGAATCGAGCAGCGCGGGGAACTCCGAGGCGGTGCCGGCGCCGAACACGATCAGGCGGTTGTTCTTGATCCGCCCAACCATGTCCAGGTTGACCATGGCATACGTGGCCGCCAGCGGGAACACCGGCTGCTTGACGTAGTTGGCGGAGCCGAGGAGTCCGCCCTCCTCGCCGCTGAAGGCCACGAAGACCACCGTGCGGGCGGGCGGCGCCGCCGCCAGCCGCTTCGCGATGTGAATCAGCGCGCTGCTTCCGGAGGCGTTGTCGTCGGCCCCGTTGTGCACCGGGCCGGCGCTGTCGAGTGCCCCGAAGTGTCCCGGGCCAAGGTGATCGTAGTGCGCGCCCACCACGACGATCTCGTCGCGCAGGCCGGAGTCGCGGCCGGGCAGCACCCCGATGACGTTGCGCGCGGCGGCGCCGCCGAGTCCCGAGCTCTTCGCGATCGGCGCGTCGGGGGAAACCGTGAACTCCTGGAACCACCCGTTCGGCGACGGCCACAGCCCGGATTCTTCGAACCGCCGGGCGATGTAGGCTGCGGCACTGTCGGCGCCGGGCTGGCCGGTGAGGCGCCCGCCCAGTTCGTCGGATGACAGGTAGCGGACGTCGTTGAGCAGGCGGATTCCCGCCTCGGTTGACTGGGCGGCGGCGGGCGCGGGGCCGCCGGCGAGGGCGATCGTCGCCAGGAGGGCGATCAGGGATGGTCTTGTCATAGGCGGGGAAAATAGCCGTGCATGGCGGCCGGGTGTAGCCGACCTCCGGGAGACTCCGGGTAACCTGTTGCAGCGCATGGGAGTACAAGGTAAGTTGGCCTGACCGAGACCATCATGCCGACCCCAGCCGCGATCCTGACCGGTTTTGCCCGCCTTCTGCTCATGCTGAGGGACTCTCCCGATGCCCGCGAGCAGGTGAAGGACGCATTTCGCCGGTTTGCGGCGGACCTTGGCGAGGCGGACCACGCCCTGGCCCTGATGCCCGCCGGATTTCGCTGGGACAGGGTCGAGGTCCCCCTCGACCGTGGCGAGGTGGCCACGCTGTACGGCCACCTCAAGGGGCACGGCATTGGAGAGATCAGGATTCCCGGTGGTATTGCGACATCGGCGCTGGTTGCCCTGGTTCGAGGGCTCTCGGTCGCCCCCGGGACCTACAGTTCGTTCGACCATCTCATCGCCCGTCTCGATGCGGCCGGGTGCGGGGCGATCGCGGTGCAGCCATTCGGCGCGGCGCCTGAGACGCCCGCCCCCCCCTCCATTGCGGAGGTGATCCAGCCTCCCTCGCCCCGCCTGTCGGGCCCCAGGGAGGCGGCTCCCCCAAAGAGGCCGGCGGCGCCGGAGGACGACGGACTGCTGACGGATCTCGGCCCCGGCGCCGTGACGGAGGCCAGGGTCGGCGTCATCCACTTCGTCACCCGGGATGAGGGCTCGGCGGCGGCTGCGGGCGACGTGGTCGAACGCATGAGCGGTATCGGTCCCGAGCAGGCCAGCCCCGAGCTGCTCAACCAGGCCATCGCCGCGGGCGAGGGCGCAGCGCATCGCGATGACTGGGCTGAGCTGGTCCGGGTGGCTCACGGTCTGGTGATGCTCGAGCGGCGTGGCGGGGAGAAGGCCCACCACCGGGGTATCGGGATCGCGCTCCGCCGGATGCTGCCGCGCACTTCGCTTGAA
>JAOUIC010000324.1 GCA_029884275.1 Gemmatimonadota bacterium
TGCGGCGGAGCCCCGCCAGCGGGCGTGCCAGGGGGATCTCCCGCTGGACCTTCCTCCCGAGCAGGCTGGAGAAATAGGCGAACACATTGTCGGGCCGGGCCCGGCGGGTGGCGTGGAGGGCACGGCGGACATCATCCTCGCGATGACCATCGAGCAGGTCCGCAACGCGCTGGGTGGTGATCTCGGGGTCCAGGGCGCGGAGGTTCCGCGCCACCGCCGCTCCGAAGGGAAGATCCGGTGCCGGCGGAAACCGCTCCACGCCGATCCGGCCCGGCAGCACCGCCGGGCGCGGAAACCGCACGAACAGCGGCTGGGTGAAGTGTGGGTGGCGGATCATCAGCTCGCCCTTGGGCAGCGCGGCCAGCTTGGCGCGGGTCGCGGGAGAGAGGATCCCATACCCCGGCGTGGCCAGTTCATCCATGTCCATCCGGCCGAACAGCGCCGTGCCCGCGTTCCCCACCACCCGGCGCAGCACCTGCGACCGGAACTGCTGGGCGGAGAACAGCACCAGTCCGAGGTAGCGCCCGCGCTCCGAGAGATCCAGCAGCATCCGGCGCACGTAGGTGTCCTGCCCATCGGCGGGGGCGTACTTGTTGAGCTCGTCGACGAACACCACGACGTGATCCACCCCGAGGTCGCGGCGCTCGAGATGCTCGCGGAGCTTGGAGACCACCCGGGCAAAGACCAGGTCCTGTGCCAGGGGATCGAGGCCCGCCACGTCGATCACATGAACGCTCCGGTCGGCGAAGCTCCCCCAGGGCAGGTCGCTGGGCTGGCCGTCGTCGGTGACCAGTCCCTTTGCCCGGAGGCTGATGTTCCCCAGCCGGTTCCGCACCTTCCGGATCGTGGCCATGTGGTGGTTCCGCCAGACCTCGCTCCCCTTGGCCTGCACCTCCATGAACTCGAAGATGCGGCGGAAGAAATCCTCGAGGTCGGCGAAGCTGTGCACCTCGATGGGCTCCCGCGAAAGCGTGACGTCCTCGAACCGCTTGCCGACCACCCGCTCGGTCAGGAAATCGATGAACCCGCCCGCCTTGGCGTCCACGTCATCCCGGTTGAGCAGCACCTCGGCGTAGTCGAGGACTTCCCGAAGCCCCCAGACCAGCGGCACGGTGTTCGCCGCCAGGGCTTCGTTGCTGCGCAGGGTGTTCAGATTGACTCCGTCGGCCTTGTACGGCGCGTAGAGCCGCAGGTCGCCGAACGGTTCCGGCCGGAGCCCCAGGCGCTGGTGCATCCGGCGATCGTCGTCCGTCAGGTCGGCCGGCTGGTCGAGGAAGCAGAGATCCGGCCCCTTCACGTTGAAGCAGACCGCCGCCACGCTGCCCTTGTGGGCCGGGAAGGTCTGGAAGATGCTCGCGAGGAGAAACTCCACGGCGCTGGTCTTGGTCGCGAGCCCCGAGACGCCGGTGATGTTCAGGTGCGCCGCCTCGGGGCCGAGCAGGAAGTCGGCGTCGAGGAACACCGGCGCCTCCACCCCGCCCGCGCTGTAGACGCCGACCGGCACGCCGGTGGGCCGCTCCCCGACGGTGAAGCCGTCCATCCTGAGGGCGGAAACGACATCAGCGTCGGAGGCGAGGTAGACCGCGCCGAGCGGCACCGGCTGCAGCGGCTCCTCGGGATACTGGCGGAGCACCGCGGCGGTGTAGAGCCGGATTTCGGTGCGGTCGGTCGGGGCCGACAGCGCGAGCGCCGGGTCGCCGTCGGCGCCGATCACGTCGTGGATCGGCGTCATCAGGTCGGCGTACGCGAAGCCGTCGGTCACGATCCCGAGGACCGTCCGGTCCGACGCCTCGACCCGCACGATGCCGCCGATGCCCACGGGCGACTCGCGGGCGGTCCAGAAGTGGAACTGATGTGGCGTGGAGGGCTTGAGTTCGGTGGCGACCACTCGGCCGATGAGCACGGTCACGGAAGCGCGCTCGCCCTGAGGTACTGCTCCACAGCGTGGATTCCGTAGAGCAGCCGGTCCCACCGCGGGTCCGGCGTGCTGACCGGGGTGCGCTCGGCCAGGAGCCAGCGGGACATCCGATCGGCGTGCTCCAGGGTCGCGGTCGAGGCGGCCGCCTCGACCCGGATGAGTCCGTGCAGCAGGTCCTTGCCCTCCCAGGGCCACAGCCGGAGGGCCCAGGAGAACACCGGCGCCACCTCCCGGCCCGCCGGCTCGAACACCGGCGAGCGCCACCCCTGAGGCAGTCGCAGGTACTGCTCCAGCGCCTCGCCCCCAAAGGGCAGCGTGGCATGGCTCTTGGTAACCCCGATCATGCGCGGATCGTTGGACCAGTGGGGGCTCTCGGAAAGCGAGCCGTCCACGATCATCCAGGCGTCCGATTCGCGCCGAAAACCCGACCCCACCTCGACCTCGAGGCGGCCGCGGGCCAGGTCAATCGCCCGGCGCGCGAGCTGAAAATCGCGCACCGGATGCGGGGGGCCGGTCTCGGGCAGCTCGATCGCCACGTGCTCGGTGAGGGAATCCCCCAGATCGGCTAGTACGGTCGGCCGAGCCAGCACCAGACGGCGGCGCGTCACCGAGGCCACCTTGAGCTGCCGGTCGCGCCGCTCCATCACCGCCGCTGCGACTTCCGCGACAACCAGCGGGCTCGCGCCGGCGTAGGCCATGACCTCGTACTGCTGGATACCGTCGAGGAACGCGACCGGGCCCGGCCATGGCTCGGCGGCGCCCACCGCGCGACCCTGAACCGAAAGCTCCTCGATCACGCGGGCCTCGCGGATGGTGGCTTCCTCCGCCCGGCCCTCGCTCGCCGCGGGGATCCAGCTGGCCGGTGTGAACCCCCTGGCTGCGACGGCGCGCCGGAGGCGCGACCATGTCCTGGTCACGCGGGACCGGACCCCAGCGCCGTGATGAGGCCGAGCAGACGGTCGAGCGCGGCGTCGAGGTCCTTGTCGCCCGCGGCGTAACTCATCCGGACCCAGCCGTCGTCGCCGAACGCCGCGCCCGGCACCAGCGCCACCCCCGCCGCCATCGCCCGCTCGCAGAACTCCGTGCCGGTCAGCTTGCGCCCGGGGACCACCCCGTCCACGCGGAAGAAGAAGTAGAACGCCCCGGTCGGCTCCACGAACTCCACCCCGGGCGCATCCTTCCTGAAGCGCGCCACCACACGGTCGCGGCGCCGCCGGAACCCGGCGACCATCTGCTGCACCTCCTGGTCGACCCGCTCGTCGGTGAAGGCCGTCGCCGCGGCCCACATCGCCATATGGTTCGCACCCGTGGTGGTGTGGGACTGGAACGCGGCCATGGTCTTTGCGATCGCCGTCGGCGCCAGGGCCGCCCCGATCCGCCATCCCGTCATGGCGTAGGCCTTCGAGGCACCGTAGACCAGCACCACCCGCTCCAGCAGCTCGTCGGGCAGGTCGAGAAACGACGGTGCCGGGCCGTC
>JAOUIC010000009.1 GCA_029884275.1 Gemmatimonadota bacterium
CACCGCCGGGAAGATCCGCATCGGGATCTTGTAGGGGTTCTCGTCGGTGATCCGCTCGTACATCTGGAACAGGTTGCCGTAGCGCTCCCGGACCTTCCCCTCCCCCACCCGGCGGATCGCGTCGGCGAAGTCGAGGTAGACGCCGAGCCCGCCCGGCCCAACGCCGCGGCCGTCGTCACAGGCCTCCTTGGCCGCGCGGCTCGCGATGTCGCGCGGGCTGAGGTTCCCGAAGCTCGGGTACTTCCGCTCCAGGTAGTAGTCGCGCTCCGACTCCGGGATCTCGTGCGGCGGCCGGTGATCCCCCTGCTGCTTCGGCACCCACACCCGGCCATCGTTCCGGAGCGACTCGCTCATCAGGGTGAGCTTCGACTGGTAGTCGCCGCTGACGGGGATGCAGGTTGGATGGATCTGGGTGAAGCAGGGATTCCCGAATGCCGCACCGCGCTTGTAGGCGCGGTACGCCGCGGTCACGTTGCATCCCTTGGCATTGGTCGAGAGATAAAAGACGTTGCCGTAACCGCCGGTGGCGAGGATGACGGCGTCCGCCAGGTGCGATTCGACCTGGCCCGTCACCATGTCCCGCGTCACGATGCCGCGCGCCACGCCCTCGATCAGGATGACATCCAGCATCTCGGTGCGGGGGAACATCCGCACCGTGCCCGCCGCCACCTGCCGTTCCAGCGCCTGGTAACAGCCGAGCAGCAGCTGCTGCCCGGTCTGTCCGCGGGCGTAGAAGGTCCGGCTGACCTGGGCACCGCCGAACGAACGGTTGGCGAGCAGGCCGCCGTACTCCCGCGCGAACGGCACCCCCTGCGCCACGCACTGATCGATGATGTTGACGCTGACCTGGGCCAGCCGGTAGACGTTCGCCTCCCGCGCGCGGAAGTCGCCGCCCTTCACCGTGTCGTAGAACAGCCGCCAGATCGAGTCACCGTCGTTCTGGTAGTTCTTCGCGGCGTTGATCCCCCCCTGCGCGGCGATCGAATGCGCCCGGCGCGGCGAATCCTGGTAGCAGAAGCAGCTGACGTTGTACCCCAGTTCCCCCAGCGACGCGGCCGCGGCCCCGCCCGCCAGGCCGGAGCCCACCACGATGACGGTGTATTTCCGCTTGTTGGCGGGGTTGACCAGCTTCATCTCGAAGCGATGCCGGTCCCACTTCTCGGCCAGCGGCCCGCCGGGGACCTTCGCGTTGAGTTCCATGGTCACTCTCCCGGAAGGGTGAGCCAGCCAAGCTGGACGGCGACCGGGATGATCGAAAACCCGAACCAGACGACGATGGCCAGCGCTCGCGCGATCGGCCGGTGCAGCGGGTTCGGCCTGGGCCGGGCGGCTCCGAGCGAGCGAAGGCTGGCCCAGGCCCCATGAAAGAGATGGAACCCGAGCGCGGCCATCGCGACCAGATATCCGAGTGCCACCGCGGGAACGCGCAACCCGATCACCAGGTTCCGGAACACCTCGCCCTCGATGAACGACGGGTGCAGCTGCCCGCTGGTGAAGTGCATCAGGTGAAGGATGATGAACGCCAGCAGCAGGACTCCGCCGATCCGGAGGGTCATCGAGGCTGGTGTGGCAGCCTGCGGCACCTTGCGCGCGTAGGCATCGGGGCGGGCGGCCCGGTCGAGCAGGGTGAGTTGAACCGCGGCGACCACGTGCAGCGCCAGGCAGAAGAGCAGCAGCGCCCGCACCGCCAGCACCAGCTCGTGCGCCGGCCCCTGCAGGATCGCCGCATACGCGTCCAGCTTGGCGGCCCCGCCGAACGCCTGGAGGTTCCCCAGCATGTGGAGCACGATCCAGGCGATCATCACCAGCCCGGTCGCCCCCATCACGACCTTCTTGCCGGCGGTGGAGCGCCAGAAGGCGAGGAGGTTGTTCACGCCCCCGCCCTCAGCCCAGCGACTTCATGGTGTCGCGCACCGCCTCGGCGGACTTGTGCAGGTCGGTCCGCTCCTGCTCGGTCAGGGTCACCTCGAGCACCTGCTCGAGCCCCTTCCGGCCGAGCTTGCAGGGCACCCCGCAGAACACATCCTTCAGGCCGTACTCGCCGGTGAGCCAGGCGGCACAGGGCAGAATTCGCTTCTTGTCCAGGACGATCGCCTCCGCCATCTGCACCGAGGCGGCGCTGGGGGCGTAGTAGGCCGAGCCGGTCTTGAGGAAGTTGACGATCTCGGCGCCGCCGCCACGGGTGCGGGTGACGATGGCGTCGAGCTTATCCCTGGCGAGCAGCTGGGTGACGGGAATCCCGGAGACGGTGGTGTAGCTGATCAGCGGGACCATGGTGTCGCCATGACCGCCGAGTACCATCGCCTGGATGTCCTCGACCGACACATCCATCGCCTCGGCCAGGAAGGCGCGGTAGCGAGCCGTGTCCAGCACGCCCGCCATCCCGATCACCCGCTCCTTCGGGAATCCACTCGCCCTCATGGCGACGTAACACATCACGTCGAGCGGGTTGGAGACGACGATGATGATGCTCTGCGGCGCCACCCGCTTGATCTCCTTCGCGACCGACTCGACGATGCCGGCGTTGGTCTTCACCAGGTCGTCGCGGCTCATCCCGGGCTTCCGCGCGATTCCCGCCGTGACGATGAACAGCTCCGAGCCGGCGGCCGCGTCATAGCCGTTGCTGCCGATGACCCGGCTGTCGAATCCCTCGATGGGCGCCGACTGCCACTGGTCCAGCCCCTTCCCCTGCGGAATGCCCTCGATCACATCCACCATGACGACGGTGCGGGCAAGGTTCTTTTCCGCGACGCGCTGGGCAGCGGTAGCACCCACGTTGCCGGCGCCGACGACGGTGATCTTGTTGAACATGCGGACTTGGAAGGTTCAGGTGAGTGTGGTGTTCCGGCTGAAGGCCAGCGGGCCGGGTCGCCGCAAAACTAGCGGGCGCCCATCCCCCCGGCAAACGCCGCCCGCCGACATCATGAAGCCTTCTTCTTCCCTCGCGGCGGCCGGCGGCGACCCCGCCGCTTCGGTGCCGCCACCGGCGCCGGCACCGGTCCCTCCCCATCCAGCGCCGGGACCTCCCCCTGATGCAACCCCAGCTGACGCAACCCCTCGTACAGCGCCACGCTCACGGCGTTCGCGAGGTTGAGGCTCCGCACCTGCCCCGGCATGGGGATCCGGAAGCAGCGCTCGGGGTGCTTCTCCAGGATCTTGGCCGGCAGGCCATCGACCTCGCTGCCGAACACCAGGACGCTGTTCGGCGCGAACTTCGCCTCACGGTAGTCCCGCTCGGCGTTGGACGAGAAGTAGAGACACCGATCGCGGCTGATGGCGTCGCGGAACCTGAACCAGTTGGGGTGGACCCAGAGGTCCACCTTGTCCCAGTAGTCGAGGCCCGCCCGCCGCACCTCCTTGTCCTCCAGGCTGAAGCCCAGCGGCTCGATCAGGTGGAGCGGTGAATCGGTGGCCAGGCAGAGCCGGGCGATGTTCCCGGTGTTGGGCGGGATCTTCGGTTCAATCAGCGCGATGTGCATGACCGTTGTCGATCTCCAGTGGCTAGACCCCGACCGGGAATGTACCGGCCGTCCGCGATCCCGACCGCGGGTCACCCCCCACGGGTGTGCATCTCCTTGCGGGGATCGGCCCGGAGTGCCGAAATCGAATACAGCGCCCCCCGCTCCGCTACTGCCGCGCGCTCCTCGGCCCCGCGGTCCCGGCGCTCCCGCCACGCCGATTCGATCTGCTGCCTCAGTTCGGCATCCGAGGCGCCCTCGCGGAGGCGCGTCAGCAGGTCGAGGCCACTGTCCGCGTAGAGGCAGAGCAGGAAGTGGCCGTCCGCCGTGAGTCGGCCGCGATCGCAGGTGCGGCAGAATGGCTCGCTGGTGGAGGCGATGATCCCGAAGCGAGTGCCATCGCCGAGCCGGAAGCGCTCCGCCGGCGCCGAGGGGTCTCCCCCCGGCACGGCTTCGATCGGCCCCCGCCGAAGGGCGAGCCGCTCGAGCATCTCCCGGCGGGTCACCACATCCTCCATCCGCCACGAGTTGGCGCCCCCGACATCCATGTATTCGATGAACCGGACCTCGCACCCTTCGGCCCGGGCGAACTCGAGCAGGTCCTCGAGCTCGTCGTCGTTGAAACCGCGGATCACGACGCTGTTGAGCTTCACCGGACCCAGCCCGGCATCGCGTGCGGCCCGGATCCCGCGGATGACATCGGCGTGGCGGTTCGACCGGGCAAACGCCTGCATCCGCTCGGGGCGAAGGGTGTCGAGACTGACCGTGACACGGTGGAGCCCGGCGCGGCGAAGGTCGGTGGCCTGGTCCGCCAGGAGCAGCCCGTTGGTGGTGAGCGCGAGGTCGTCCAGCCGCGGCCCGGCCGCCAGCATCGCCACCAGCTTGACCAGGTCATGGCGCAACAACGGCTCCCCGCCCGTCAGCCGGACCTTGGTGACGCCGCACTCGGTGAAGAGCCCCGCCAGCCTGGCGATTTCCTCGAACGAGAGGATGGAGGATCGCGGCAGCCAGACGTAGTGCTCCTCGGGCATGCAGTAACGGCAGCGGAGGTTGCAGTGGTCCGTCACCGAGACCCTGAGGCTCCGGAGCGGCCGGCCCAGCCGGTCGGCCCCGGTCACCGCGCCTCCCGGGGCTCGACCCATGCCTCACTGCCGTCGGCGTAGCGTTCCCGCTTCCAGATAGGCACCCGGTGCTTGAGTTCCTCGATCACGTACCGGCAGGCCTCGAAGGCCGCCGCCCGATGGGCGCTCGCGGCCGCCACCGCCACGGCGACCTCACCGATGGCCAGCGCGCCCAGCCGGTGCGTGGCGACGACCCGCACCGGCCACCGACTTCCGGCCTCGGCCAGGATGGCCCGCATCTCCTCCTCCGCCATCGCCTCGTAGGCCGAGTATTCGAGGCCCGAGACCGCCCGGCCCTGGTGATGGTCGCGCACCAGGCCGGTGAAGGTGGCGATTCCCCCGCACTCCGGCGCCTCGACCTGAGCCACCAGGCGCGCGAGGTCGATGGGCTCGCGGGAGACGAGGGGCATGGGGGTCAGCCGCCAGCCAGGGGAGGGAGTAGCGCCACTTCGTCCAGATCCACTACGGGGGAATCCAATGTGGCGTGACGCTGGTTGACGGCAACCATGGGGCGCGCGGGGAGGCGCTCGGCCCCTGGCAGCCGCTGTTTCAGGAGATCGAGCAGACCCGCGACGGTGGTCGGCGCAGCGAGGGTGAGCTCGGTCTGCTCCCGCCCCAGCAGGTCGGCGTAGGTGGCGAAGAAGAGGACTCTGACGGCCATCGCTCGCAAGATAAGGGACCGGGCCGGCGGCAATGAAACGGGGCGGGTCAACGGCACCCGCCCCACCATTCGCCCTTGGCCGGAAGGCCGGTCAGTCGTCCGAGCCGTCGCCCCCGGCCGCCCCGGCCTCGAACGGCTCGTCGGCCACGAGCGCGCGCAACTCCTTGCTGGGCTTGAAGACCGGCACGGGGCGCGCTGCGACTTCGACGGGGTCTCCGGTCCGGGGATTCCGCGCCATGCGCGTCTTTCGCCGACGGATCTTGAAGGTCCCGAAACCCCGTACCTCGATGTTGTGCTGGTCTTTAAGG
Source organism: Gemmatimonadota bacterium (assembly GCA_029884275.1). Taxonomy (GTDB): domain Bacteria; phylum Gemmatimonadota; class Gemmatimonadetes; order Gemmatimonadales; family GWC2-71-9; genus JADJOM01. The sequence goes on from JAOUIC010000009.1 coordinate 5,549, forward strand.
GCCTCCTTGATCGCCTCGAGGAATGCGTCGACGACACGCGCGCAGTCCTTCTTGGAGATCATCGGGCCCGCAGTTCGAGCGATGGACTCGGTTACCCGCTCCACGAGATCGGCCTTCGTCATTCACTCCCCCTGGGGGTCCATGATCGGAGGCCCCGATCTGGGGCCCGGATGGAGTCCAGACTACGGCCTTAAGCGTTGACTGTCAAGGGGTTGGGACACCAGAGGCAGTCTCGGACCGTATCAGTCGCATGAATTCCGCGAAATGAGGGTAGGCGTCATGGGGCCCCGGTGAGGCTTCCGGGTGGTACTGCACGGCGAACACCGGAAGTGCTTTGTGGCGAATGCCTTCCACCGTTCCGTCGTTGAGGTTGACGTGTGTCACCTCGAGATCAGGAGCTCCGGGAACCGAGTTGTCCGCCCCCCGAACCGCGAATCCGTGGTTCTGTGAGGTGATAAGTACTTTCCCAGTCGCGACATCCCGAACCGGGTGGTTCCCGCCGCGATGCCCGTACGGGAGCTTCACGGTCTCTCCCCCGAACGCGAGGCCCAGGAGCTGGTGCCCGAGGCAGATCCCGAAGGTCGGAATCCCGGCCTTGGTCAGTTCCCGGATGTTCTGGATCGCGTAACCCACGGCGGCAGGGTCCCCGGGGCCGTTGGACAGGAAGAGCCCGTCGGGCTTGAGCTTGAGCACCTCGGCCGCAGGCGTGGAGGCCGGCACCACGGTGACCCGGCACCCCTCGCCGACCAGCATCCGGACGATGTTCCGCTTCATCCCGTAGTCGTAGGCCACCACGTGCGGCCCGCGATTCCCTTCGGTCCACCGTGCCTCGGTTGACGCGCGGCTCGCGAGATCCAGCCCCTCCATCGAGGGCGACTGCATCAGCCGCAGGGTCAGTTCAGGGGTAGGTTCGGCGCCGGTCGCAATCACGCCGCGCATCGCGCCCCGCTCCCTGATGTGGCGGGTCAGTCGGCGGGTGTCGACCCCCTCGATGACCGGAATCCGGGCCTCGGCAAGCCACTCGCCGAGCGGCCGGACCGACCGCCAGTTGGAGGGCCGCCGGGCAAGCTCCCGGACCACGACGCCGGCCACCTTGGGGGAGGCGGACTCCATGTCCTCGGGGTTCACGCCGTAGTTCCCGATCATCGGGGCAGTCATCACCACGATCTGGCCGAGGTAGCTCGGATCGGTGAACACCTCCTGGTAACCGCTCAGGTTGGTGGTGAACACCACCTCGCCGAAGCTGGCCTCCAGGGGATAGGGTGCCGTCCCGGCGTACCAGGTACCGTCCTCCAGCAACACAAACGCGGGGCGACCGGTCATCCCGTCACCCCGCGTCTGGCAAGACGTGACATCAGCGTCAGTTCGCCGCCGAATCGGCCTGGGCGGGTGGGGCCGCCTCGAGAGGCAGCGGCGCCGCGGGCGCGGTGGCCTCGGAGCCACGACGAATCTGCTCGAGGACCGCGCTGCTGGAATCGGACCTGGTGGGCGATATGAGGGAGATCAGCAGGGCGAGGAACATGAACAGCCCGCCGCAGATCCAGCTCATCTTGGTGAGGAGCGTGGCTGCCTGCCGGCCGCCAACCACGAGGTCGGTGGTGCCGCCGCCGAGCGACGCGAGCCCGCCACCCTGGCCCGCCTGGAGCAGGATTACTGCTCCGAGGAGGAGAGCGTCGAGGACGAGGAGCGAAATCAGAAAATAGTACATGATCTGTCTGGCTAGAGCCGGATAAGTGTAGCCGTCAGCCCTCCTGAATGGAAGCGGACGGCCCCGCGGTCATCCTGTCGCCACGATCCTCGCCCAACCAGCGGGATCCAGGCTCGCGCCACCGACCAGGACCCCGTCGATCTCGGACTCCGCCAGCAGGGAGGCGACGTTCCCCTGGTTCACGCTCCCGCCGTAGAGCACCGGCCGCCGACCCGGCGCCCCGAGCCGCCCCAGCTCGGCGCGGATCGCGGCATGGACCGAAGCGGCGTCGCCCGGCGTGGCGTTCCGTCCGGTGCCAATGGCCCACACCGGCTCGTAGGCGATCACCACCTGGCCCCACTGGTCCTGGCCCATACCGCCGAGCCCCGCCCTGAGCTGTCTGAGACAGACCGCCTGGGTCTGGCCCGCCTCGCGCTCCGAGAGCTGTTCGCCGACGCACAGCATGGCAGTCAGGCCGGCTGCGAGGAGGGCAGCCACCTTCCTCCCCGTCTCCTCGTCGCTCTCCCCGAAAACGTGGCGCCGTTCCGAATGGCCTACGAGCGCGCCCGTCGCCCCTGCCCCATGCGCCAGCGGAATCGATGTGGCGCCGGTGAACGCGCCCTTGGCCTCCCAGTGGACATCCTGGGCTCCGATCCTGACGTCAGCGCGACCGCCGAAGGCGTTCGCCGCTGCCTCGAGCGAGACGGCGGAAGGAAAGAACCAGAGCGTGCGGCCTTCCACCGGGTTGCTCTGCGCCAGGAAGGCCGACGCGAATGCCCGCGCCTCGGCCGGCGCGATGTGCATCTTCCAGTTCGCGGCAAACGTGAGGTGGCGCATGGGCAGGGCTCAGGCCTCGTTGAGGGCCGCGACACCCGGCAGGACTTTCCCCTCGAGGAATTCGAGGGACGCCCCGCCGCCGGTCGAGACATGGCTCATCTTGGCCTCCAGGCCCGCCTGCGCGACGGCGGCGGCCGAGTCGCCGCCACCGACGACCGTGGTGGCGCCACCTGCGGTGGCGTCCGCCATGGCGCGCGCGATCGCGATCGTGCCGTGATCGAATGGGGGCGTCTCGAACACGCCCATCGGCCCGTTCCACACCACCGTGCCGGCACGCCGGATCCGCTCGGCGAAATCCGCCTCGCTGGCCGCATCGATGTCGAACATCGCCCACCCGGCGGGGATCTTGTCGCGGCTCACGCTCCGGGTTGCGACACCGGCCTCGAGCTTCTCGGCGATCACCGCGCCGCGCGGCAGGACCAGCTTGTCTCCGGCCTGGGCCATGAGGCCGCGCGCCATCTCCACCCCGTCCTCCTCGACCAGGGAATTGCCGGTCTGGAGGCCCATCGCGCGGAAGAAGGTGCAGGCCATCGCGCCCCCGACCAGGATCGCGTCGACCCGCGGGAGCAGATGCTCGATGAGATCGATCTTGCCCGACACCTTCGCCCCGCCGAGCACGGCGACGAAGGGGCGACGCGGCTGTTCCAGCGCCCCACCGAGGTATTCGAGCTCCTTCTCCATGAGAAACCCGGAAACCGCCGGCTGGATCAGGCGGGCCACCGCCTCGGTGCTGGAGTGCGCCCGGTGGGCCGATCCGAACGCGTCGTTGACATAGATGTCGCCGAGCTGGGCAAGCACTGCCGCGAGCCCCGCGTCGTTCTTCTCCTCGCCGGGGTGGAACCGGGTGTTTTCGACCAGCGCGACGCCCCCGCGCGGCATCCGCTTGGTGGCCTGCACGGCGGCGTCGCCGGCCGGATCCTCGATGAAAGAGACCGGGGCTCCGAGCAGCTTCTCGAGTTCAAGCGCGCAGGGCCGAAGGGTGTACTTCGGGTCCGGCCCGCCCTTGGGTCGTCCCAGGTGCGACAGCAGGACGATCCGGGCGCCCTTGTCCCGCAGGTACTGAATCGTGGGGAGCGAGGCGCGGATCCGGGTGTTGTCGGTTACCACGCCATCCTTCACCGGGCAGTTGAAGTCCACCCGGACCAGCGCGCGGCGACCCTCGAGGGCCGCCGCGTCGAGTGAGCGAAGAGAGCGTTTCATGGGCCCCTACAACCGCGCCGCCATGTATCGCATCAGGTCGACGCAGCGCGCCGAGTAGCCCATCTCGTTGTCGTACCAGGACGAGACGTGCACCAGCTTGCCGTCGATCACGTTGGTGAGCGCGGCATCCACCGTGCTGGAGAACAGATTCCCGATGTAGTCCACCGACACCAGCGGCTCGCTGGAGACCGCCAGGATCCCCTTGAGCGGCCCGGCGGCCGCGGCCGCGAAGGCGGCGTTGACCTCCTCAGTGGTGGTGCTCTTCTCGACCGTGCAGGTCAGGTCCACGACCGACACGTCGCACGTAGGCACCCTGAGCGCGACACCGTCGATCTTCCCCTTCACCTCGGGGATGACGAGGCTGGTGGCCTTCGCGGCGCCGGTGGTGGTGGGGATGATGGACATCGCCGCCGCGCGCGCGCGCCGGAGGTCCTTGTGCGGCAGGTCGAGGATGTTCTGGTCGTTGGTGTAGGAGTGGATCGTGGTCATGAACCCGTTCACGAACCCGAACCGCTCCCGGATCACCTTGACCACCGGCACCAGGCAGTTGGTGGTGCAGCTGGCGTTGGAGATCACATGGTGCTTCGCGGGGTCGTACCTGTCGTGATTGACCCCGTAGACGATCGTGATGTCCTCCTTCTTGGCCGGCGCCGAGATGACCACCTTCTTTGCCCCCGCGTCGAGGTGCTTGGCGGCCTTGTCGCGGTCGGTGAAGATCCCGGTCGACTCCAGCACGATGTCCACGCCGAGGCTCTTCCAGGGGAGGGCGGCGGGGTCCTTCTCGGCGAACACCCGGATGGTGTCGCCGTCGACGATCAGGCTGTCGGCCGCAGCCTCCACGGTCCCCTTGTAGCGGCCGTGGACCGAGTCGTACTTGAGGAGGTGCGCCAGCGTCTCGGTGCTGGTGAGGTCGTTGACGGCGACGAAATCGAGTTCGGTCGCGCCCATGGCCTTGGCGGCCCGAAGCACGTTGCGGCCGATGCGGCCGAATCCGTTGATGGCGACATTGATGGGCATGCGGACTCCGTGGCAGGTCGGCGTGGTCGAAGCGTTGAACTGGTCGGCCTAGGAGAGCGGTGGCCTGGCCCGCGCAAAGGTAACAGCCCCCACGGCGCTGGCTCCAGCCTCGAGCAGGGTGAGCGCGGCAGCGGCGAGTGTGGCCCCGGTGGTGAAGACGTCGTCAACCAGCAGGACCCGCCGGGACGGAATGGCCCCCGTCACGCCGAAGGCGCCGGCGACGTTCGCCATGCGCGCCTCGGGAGTCAGGGCGGTCTGGGTTCCCGTCTCCCGGCGACGGACCAGCGCTGCGGCTTCCACCCGGCTCCCAGTCACTGATGCCAGCGCCCGCGCCAGCGCCTCCGCCTGGTTGTAGCCCCGGAGACGCCGCCGCCGGGGGGACAGCGGAATCGGAACCAGCAGGTGGTCCGCGCCCTCCAGCTGTGCCGCCATCCGCGCGGCCATCGGCTCCGCCAGCCGCCACCAGCCGCCGTACTTGAGGTGGTGCACCGCCTCGCGGGCTGTGCCCTCGAGCCAGACGGCGCTGCGGGCGCGCTCGAAGCCGTCCGGCCACCCCGGGCAGATGCGGCAGGCCGGCGAGACCGGGGACAGCGGGTGGCCGCAGCGGCGGCACCGGGGTTCCGGGAGGGGGCGCCAGCGGTTCTGGCAGAGGGTGCAGGCGAGCGGGTCGGTCGCGCCGGCGTACTCGCCGCACAGCAGGCAGGAGCCGGGCAGCAGCCAGCGCTCCGCGGCGCGGAAGGCGTCAGCGAGGTTCGAGCAGCGCACGGTTCACCGCCGCGCGCATCACCTCGACGGGAGGGTCTTCATCGGGAAACCAGCACCGGAACGCCGCGGCGCCCTGCGCCACCAGCATCAGGCGGCCATCCTCGGCGCGGAGCCCCTCGTGGCGCATCTGGCGGATCCACACCGTCTCCCCCCGGGCATACACCATGTCGAGCGCCACCTGGGCGTGGGGCGCCTCCTCCAGCGCCAGCGGCAGATGGTCGCCGCCGTGGAGCCCGAGGGGGGTGGCGTTGATCAGCGCGTCACACTCCCCCGGTGCGGTCACCCGGCCCCCCTGGGACCGGACCCAGGCTTCGAAGGTCGACCGGCGCGCGGGATCGCGCGACCTGACCGCCACGGCCACGCCGCGGATGATCGCCGCCGCGACCGCGGCGCGCGCCGCGCCGCCCGTGCCCGCGATCAACCAGGCCGTTCGCGGCGTGTCGAGGTGATCGAGCGCATCGAGGATGCCGTCCACATCGGTGTTCTCGCCGGCGACGAAACCGCCCTCACCCCAGAAGGTGTTGCAGGCCTTGAGCCCCGCCGCCCGGGCCGACGGCCGGTCGAGCGCCAGCGCGGCCTGCTCCTTGTGGGGAACCGTGACATTCCCGCCGCCGCCGCCCAGGGCCAGGGCGCGCATCACCGACCCAAGCTCCGTCGCCTCGACCTTGAGCGGGACATAGACCGCATCGAGCCCCAGCGCCCGGAAGGCGGCGTTGTGCATCGCCGGTGACAGGGAGTGGGACACCGGGCTGCCCAGGATCGCGAAGACCCGCGTGCTACCGCCGGTCACCGAGCCGCTCCCGCGCCAGCCTGTCCGCCACGCCTTCCAGCATCGCGTCGAGTTCGGCGAGCACCTCGCGATACAGCTCAAGGTCTCCGCCGAACGGATCGGCCACTTCGGCATCGCCCCGGCCGCTGTACTCGCCCAGGACACGCGCCTCGGTGGCCGTCCCCAGCTGCTCGACCCGGGCCCGGTGGTGCCGCGCCATGGTGAGGATCAGGGTCGCCGCCGCGGCCACCTCCCGGCTGAGCAGGCGGGCCCGGTGGTCCGAGAGGTCGAGTCCGTGCTCGAGGCCGACCAGGTAGGCCCCCTCGCTGGCCGGCGCTCCTTCCCATGCGCCGGTTCCGGCCGACGAAACGGACACGCCTTCGACTCCGCGATCCGCCAGCTTGCGGCGCAGCAGCGCCTCCGCGAGGGGGCTCCGGCAGGTGTTGCCGGTGCAGACGAACATCACGTGGGTCACAGCAAGCGCTCCGCGAGGAAGAGGTCCTCGTCCGTGGTCACCTTCAGGTTCCGGCGCGATCCCGCCACGAGGACGACCGGGGCGCCCATCTGCTCGATCAACATGGCATCGTCGGTCGCCCGGGCGCCGTCAGTGTCCCGGGCATGCGCCGATTCCAGCAGCGCCCTGGGAAACCCCTGCGGTGTCTGGGCCAGCCAGAGCCGCTCGCGCGGCACCGTTCGGATCACCTGGGCCAGGCCGGGCTCCGCCCCGTCGGACTCCTTGACCGTGTCGCCGATCGGTATGACCGGGACGGCCCCCACCCCGCGGCGTGCGGCGGCGATGACCGCATCGATGATGGCGCGGTCCACCAGGGGACGCGCGGCGTCGTGCACCAGGATGAGGGAGCACCCGGCCGGAACCGCCGCGAGACCCCGTGCCACGGAAGCACGCCGCTCCGAGCCCCCTGCCACGACCGAGAGGTTTCCCCCGGTCAGCTCGGCGAGGAACCCCGGGGGGTTGGCGGCATCGGCCACTGGAAGCACCACCACGACATGAGCCACCTCGGGATGCGAGGCGAAGGGCCGGAGCGCCCTGAGCAGCAAGGGCACCCCGCCGAGCTCGCGATACTGTTTCGGCACCGCCCCGCCGAACCGTACGCCGCGGCCCGCCGCGACGACGATGACGCCCACGTCACGCAGCAAGGGCCTGCACCAGTTGCTCGACCCGGTCGAGCCCGACCAGGCGGATGTCTCCCGACGGCACCACCCCGCGCCCGGAGGCGAACACCCGGCGGAAGCCGAGTCGGCCCGCCTCGACCAGCCGCCGGTCCAGCCCGCCGACCGGCCTGATCTCGCCGCCGAGCCCGAGCTCGCCGAGGAAGAGCGCGTCGGGCGGGACCGGCCGGTTCAGCACACTCGACAGCAACGCGGCCGCAACGGCGAGGTCTGACGCCGGTTCGGTCAGGCGCACCCCGGCGCTCACCTGCACGAAGACATCGAGATCGGCGAAGCTGGTGCCGCCTCGCCGTTCCAGCACGGCCAGCAGCACCGCGAGACGTCTCTGGTCGAGGCCGGTCGCCACCCGCTGCGGCGTCCCGTAGCCGCTCCTGGCGGCGAGCGCCTGCACCTCCACCAGCACCGGCCGGGTTCCCTCCATCAGCGCGGTGACCGCGCTGCCGCTGGTCCCCTCGGCGCGTGCTGCCAGGAACAGCGAGGACGGGTTGGGAACCGCCACCAGCCCGCGGCCGGTCATACTGAATACCGCGATCTCGTCCACCGAGCCAAAACGGTTCTTGGTGGCCCTGAGCAGCCGGTGGTCGAGGGT
>JAOUIC010000325.1 GCA_029884275.1 Gemmatimonadota bacterium
GGCCTTCCCGCCCACGAGCGGCCGCGCCTTCACTTCCATGTAGCCGCGCGGCGCAGTGGCGTACACCACATCCCCTCCGGTGGAGTCGTTCGGGGCGAAGCCCGGCTTGATCGCCCCGCGCGCGATGCGCTCCGCCTGCTCCGACAGCGACATCCGTCCGTCGATGGCCGGGTAGTAGCTCCGGCGCATGTCGGCCTGAAACTCGGCGTTGAGCTGGTCAAGGCTGCGGCCGTACACCCCCTTCACCGCCGCATCGAAGCTCTCGTAGCGCCACAACTCCCGGTACAGCACCGCGACCCGCCAGTCACCGTAGTTCTCCGCCAGCCACTGGTGCACCCGTCCGCCGATCGGGTAGATGATGCCGCCCGAGAGGTAGGCGAGCTGGCTCAGGCTGGGCAGGCGGCTGGTGTACACCAGATCGCGAAGCACCATCTCATCCCGCTCGTCCTGCCCCTCCGACCAGAGCTCAGCCAGTCCCTCGGTGAACCAGAGTGGCAGGGGCAGGCCGGCTGACCGTGGCGCCCGGTCGTAGCGGTCGTACAGCAGGCTGATCTGGAAGGCGTGCACCAGCTCATGCCGCAGGGTGTGGCGGAACTCCGCGAGATTGCCGCGGAACGGCAGCGTGACCCGTCGCTTCAGGAAGTCGGTGACGCCGAGCAGCCCGTCGGGGGGGATGAATGGGAGGATGTTGGTCTGCTCGAAGTCCGCGTGAGACGCGTACACGATCAGGGGAATCCGCGTCGTGACGGTGTGGGAGAACTTCCGCGCGAGGCCGTCGTAGGACTCTTCGGCGTACCGCAGCGCGATGCCTGCCAGCCGCGCCTCCGCCGGATAGTAGTACACGTCCACATGGGGCCCGCTCAGCACCTGCCAGTCGAGCTTCCGGTACTGGACCTTGTTGCCGCCGGCCAGGAAGAACTGAGCCGCCGCCTGCCCGCCGCCGGCGAAGAGCAGGCCCAAGGCGAGGAGGACGGCGCGGCGGGTCATTGTCGGCGGATACTGCGGATCTGATCACCCTGTGTGACGCGCTGCAGGACCGGCAGGCCGTCGACCACCTCGCCGAAGGCGGTGAAGCTGCCGTCCAGATGTGGCTGCTGGCTGAGAGTGATGAACCACTGGCTGGCGCCGGTGTTGGGACCCGACAGGGCCATCCCGAGGACGAAGGCCTTGTATCGTCGCAGGTTGATTTCGTCACGGAGGACGGTGCCCGGGCCACCCCACCCGTCGCCGCGCGGATCTCCCGTCTGCGCCACGAAATTCGGAACCACCCGGTGAAAGCGCTGGCCGTCGAAGTACCGGCGATCCACCAGCCGGAGGAAGTTCGCGACCGTCAGTGGCGCCTCGGGGCCGAACAGCTCGACTTCGAGCCGCCCCACCTGCTCGACCTCGATGATGACGCGCGGGTAGCGCGCGGGTCCGACCCCCACGACAAAGCGCTGGACCAGCTCCCGGTAGTCCTGCATGGTGCGATCGGCCTCGACCGGGTAGGCGGAGCCCCAGGCGGCCGCGGCGGCGGGCCAGTAGATCTCCGCCCACTGCCGCACCAGGTAACTCTCCGGCTCGGGCAGCGCCGCCAGCGCGCCCTGCTCCGCCATCTGCGGGTCGACGCTTCGCCCGGCGATAGCGGCGATAGCGCCGAGCGCCGAGTCGGCCGCGTCAGGGAAGGAATCGCGCGCCGCCCGGCGCACCGCAGCCACGAGGCGCGGAATATCCGATTCGTCGCCAGCGGCGCCGATGATGCCGGCGGCGACGCTCCGGACCGCCGCGTCGGGAGCGCCCAGCCGCTGCCGACCCGTGGCGAGGAGGTCGGCGTCACCGGCCGGGGCTCCTTCACGCCACGCCGCGAGGGCGGCGGTCGCCACCCGCGGGTCGCTGTCCGCCATCAGGGCCGCCGCGCGGCGCCCGTCGAACAGCCCGAATCCGGTCGCCGCCGCCGCCCTTCGCCGCCAGTCCCCATGAACAGTCCACGACGCGGCGAGCCGGCCGAAGGCGGCGGTATCCTGTCTGGCCAGGGCGAGGAACGCGGCGTAGCGGCGGCCCCAGCTGCCCTTCTCCGATTCGACAACCCGACTCAGCGCCTCGGCCACATCCGGTCCTGCCACGCCGCCGAGGGTCTGCGCCGCCTGGACCTGGACGTTGGAGTGGACGTCCTCGAGGAGGGAGAGGAGCTTCGCGCCCTGGGGGATTTCGGGGTAAGTGGAGAGTGCCCGTAATGCGCTGATGCGCACCCCGGGGTCCTCGTCATTCGCGGCGCGCACCAGGCGATCGGCGGTGGCGGCGGGATCCGCCTTCGACTCCCTGACCGCGGGGTACACCAGTCCGCGGGTCGCCGCGGCGCGGACCCGGGGAGACTCGCGGTCACTCAGGGCATCCAGCAGCCGGGGAACAGCGGCACCGCTCCTGATTCGGCCGAGCGAGTAGACCGCGCCGAGCCGGACGTCGATCTTCGGATCCTGCACCATGCCCAGCAGGTCTTCGACCGGCGCGAGCGGACCGAGGCGCCAGGCCTCCAGCGCCGCGCGCGCCGCCAGGTAGGGGCTGTCAGGGCGGTCCCCCAGCACGCTCCGGCGCATGACGTCGCGGATCAGCGTGGTGCCACCCTCGCCGCCGATCCGGGCAGCGGCCGCCACCAGCTCGAACGCCGCTGGGGAAGCCAGCCATGCCTGGTCGCGCGCCCGGCGGCTCAAGGGCGCGAGGGCCGACGTGTCACGGAGCAGGCCGAGCGCGAAAATGGCGGTGACCTGAACCGCGGTGTCGGTGTCGGCGAGGAGCGGGGCGAGCAGCGGAACCGCCGCAGGATCCCCGATGCGCCCGGCCGCCATCGCCGCATACCGTCGCACGGTGCTGTCAGGATCCGCCATCGCCCGCCGCAGCAGTTCCTCGTCGTACGACCGCGAATCTTCGGCGGCGAGCAGGTTCGCCAGCATTTCGACCTCGGCGCCGCCCTGTGCCGAGAGCGGAGCGACCCGTCCGAGCGCCGCCAGCAGGGCGCCCAGCAAGAGGAAGGTTCGGTTCATGAGGCGGGCCTCGCGACACCACCGAGCGCCTCGACGATGGCACGCGGCAGGCGCGTCAGCCGATGCTCGGCGTCCAGCGAGATCAACGTCGTCTCCGCGTCGGCGATGGCCATGCCGGTTTCCGCATGCTGCAGGTGGTAGGCGAAGGTGACGCGGCGGGATCCGGCATCCTGGACCCGGCACCGGATCCGCACCACATCGTCGTACCGCGCCGCGTTCCGGTACCGGATCTTGAGGTCCGTCACCACCAGCCGGATGCCCGACGCCTCGAGGTCGCGGTAGGAGTAGCCGGCCAGCCTCAGATGCTCTGTCCGGGCGATGTCGAGCCAGACAACGTGCCGGGCATGGTAGACCACTCC
>JAOUIC010000326.1 GCA_029884275.1 Gemmatimonadota bacterium
GGGGCGGGGCGGTGTCAGCCATGAGTTTCCTCTATTTGGGCCCCGGTAGTCTGACAGACCCGCGGGGGGCAGTCAAGCAGCGCTGAGGCCATCCGCCGCATCAGGCTCGACGGGCGGGTGGCAAGGATTCCCGGCCGCGCCTGCCGGGTGATCAGAAGGCCTCTTCCAGGCCGAAATAGATTCCCGGAGCGCCGGCGCCGAAGCCGATGTCGGCGCGGAGGTTGACCTTCTCCTCCCGGTTGAACCGGAACCGGAGCCCGCCACCAAGCGACGGCTCCAGATCGCTGAAGCTCAGGCTGCCGAATCCCGGCTGCACCTCGGCCAGCCCGGCGAACCCGACGACTCCGAATCGGCCGCCAATTGGCCAGCGTACCTCGGCCTGACTTGCCAGAAGCACGTTGTCGCGGTAGCGCCCCTGATAATACCCCCGCATGATGGTGCCCCCTCCCATCATCGGCAAGTCGTAGAAGGGAGCATCGCCGCTGGCGAAGCTCCCGAACAGCTGGACCGCAAGCACTTGCCCCGGCCCCAGGCGGAAGTAGTTCCGTAGATCCACCTCGTACCGGCCGTAATCGAAGTCGCTGCCGAAAACGGAGTTGTTCCAGACGGCCTCGACCTGGTAGTAGATGCCGCGCTCGGGGAAGAAGACGTGATCCCGACGGTCCCATACCCAGACGAGGCCCAGGCCCGAGCTGAGGCCACCGTTGGAGCCAATGACCGAGTCCCCCTCGACGAAGGGATTGCCACGGTCCTCGACGATGTTGTAGTTCAGCAGGTCGTACTTCACCCCCACTCGACTGGTGCCCATCCATCTCACGAACGGGGGAAACTGGGCCACCAGCTCGGCCCCGAAGGCCCTGGCTGCGTAGTCCTCATTCGCGATGTCGTCCACCCCCGGACCGGTGCCCCAATACTTGTCCACGTAGTAGCCGTAGCTCAGATCGGCGCCGAGCAGCACCTTGTTCCGCGCGAGGTAGACCTGCGGCAGGACGCTGAACTTGTATTGCTTCTTGGTGGAGTAGTACCCCGAGGCAGCGACCTTCGAGGGACGGAGTGCCGCCGCCGAGTCGGTGTAGAACGTGATGATCCCACCGGCCCCGAAGGCCAGCTCGGTTTCGGGAGTGTAGTACACATACGGGTAGGCGCTGATGCGGGTGCGGCGGACGGTGACCTGGGTCTCCGTCAGCCGGGGAGTGCTGTCCTGGGCGGAGAGCCGGGCCGGCACCCCGGCCTGTCCTGCGGCCAGGGCGAGACCAGCCAGGAGACCCGGCGTGCAACGCTGGGCAAGATCAGGAAGGCGCACGGCGAGACGACCTGGCGTGGATGAGCGCGGAATATAGCCCGGTCACTCCTCCTCCTCGACCGGAGTCGGCCGCGTTGCCCCGGGCACTCCCCCCGCGTACCTTCCCTTCCCGCCATGACGCCACCGCCTCCCATGCCTGATCGCCGTGCCCGGCGGCACGAAATCGCGGTGCGTGCCCGCGCCTGGCTCGAAGGGCTGGTTCCCCGCAGCGTCGTGCTGGAGGAGCTGACCGACGAGGACTGGAATGACCCGGTGCTCCAGCCGCTGCTCGACACCGTCAAGAACGCCCCCAAGAAGTCCCGAACCTCGGGCCTGTGGGGCCGCGCCTGGGACGCCTTCGTGCACCAGGTCAGGCTACTGATCGACGCCGCCGATCCGCCCTCCGACCGGCCCTGATGGGCGTATTGTAGAGCGCTCGGGGGCGGACTACTTTTCCCGCACGCGGCTGCTGCCGGCCGACCAGCGCGAAATCGAGCGGGAGACTCCCAGCATGAACCAGGCAATCCAGGCCCTCCTCGGCGACCAGACCGACCACCTGCTCCAGCACACCTGCACCACCATCCCGAAAGCGCGGCTGCACCTCCCCGGCCCGGACTTCACCGACCGGATCTGGGCGCATTCCGACCGGAACAATCGTGTGCTGGGCAACCTGGAGCGCATCGCCCGTGCTGGCCGGCTGGCTGGGACCGGCTACCTGTCTATCCTGCCGGTCGACCAGGGGATCGAGCACTCAGCCGGCGCCAGCTTCGCCAAGAACCCGGACTACTTCGACCCCGAGAACATCGTCCGGCTGGCGATCGAGGGCGGGTGCAACGCCGTGGCCAGCACCTTCGGCGTGCTCGGGTCGGTCTCCCGGAAGTATGCCCACAAGATTCCGTTCCTGGTCAAGTTCAATCACAACGAACTCATGACCTACCCGAACAAGTTCGACCAGATCTTCTTCGGGACCATCCGGCAGGCGGCCGACATGGGAGCCGCGGCAGTCGGCGCGACCATCTACTTCGGCAGCCCCGAGAGCGGCCGGCAGATCGTCGAGGTCAGCCAGGCATTCGCCATGGCCCACGAGATGGGCATGGCGACGGTGCTCTGGTGCTACCTCAGGAACCCCGAGTTCAAGCGGGACAAGGACTACCACGTCAGTGCGGACCTGACCGGCCAGGCCAACCATCTCGGCGTGACCATCCAGGCCGACATCATCAAGCAGAAGCTCCCCGAGAACAACGCCGGCTTCAAGGCCCTCAATACCGGCGGGTCGAGCTACGGCAAGCTGGACGAGCGGATCTACAGCAGTCTCACCTCGGATCACCCGATCGACCTCTGCCGCTACCAGGTGGCCAACTGCTACATGGGCCGTGCCGGCCTGATCAACTCGGGCGGGGCCTCCGGCAAGAACGACTTCGGGGAGGCGGCGATCACCGCAGTGATCAACAAGCGCGCCGGCGGCATGGGCCTGATCTCGGGGCGCAAGGCGTTCCAGCGGCCGATGAAGGAGGGCGTCAAGCTGCTCAACACCATCCAGGACGTCTACCTGGACAAGGGGATCACCATCGCGTGAGGCGACTCCTCCCGCTGATGGCGCTGGCGGCGCTCACCGCATGCGCCGCCGCCAAGGTCAACTACACCGACCCCGCCGGCCCTCGGTTCGCCGGCGGGGTCGCCACCTCGCCTGAAGGGGAAACCGCGCTCCGGGTCGCCTCGCTCAATGTCAGCATGGGGAGCCACCTGCCGGAGGTGATCGCCCTGCTCCAGTCCTCATCCGAGCTCGAACTGGCGGACCTCGTCCTGCTGCAGGAGGTGGATTCGGTGTCGGTGAGAACCATCGCCGACGCACTGGAGATGGCCTGGGTCTACTACCCCGCCACGCTGCACCCCAAGTCGCAGCGCGATTACGGCAACGCCGTGCTCAGCCGGCACCCAATCCTCGCGGACCAGAAGATCCCGCTCCCGTATCTGGCCCGGGGCCGCCGGACGGCACGCGCGGCCGTCGCCGCCACGGTTGAGGTCCACGGCCAGCCGGTGCGGGTCTACAGTCTTCACCTGGCGACCGTCATCGGGAACACGCCCAGCCAG
>JAOUIC010000327.1 GCA_029884275.1 Gemmatimonadota bacterium
GGGAGTCGCGTCGAGCCCGCCGATGGCGTTGACACCGATGCCGGCCTCCTGCGCGAGGTATCGGATGAAGAAGTCGGTCTCGGTGAACTGGGCCGCCGCGACCACCCGACCCTTGAGGGCGTTGACCCGCTTCACATCCGAGCGAACCACCACGCCGTCGGCGCCACGCGAAAACCCGAGTTGCACCGGCACCTTCACCCGGAACTGCCTGCCATACACCGCCAGCACGTCGACGGTGGTCACCGAGGCGGCGAGGCGCCCGCTGTTGAGCGCTGACCAGCTCTCCTCCTCGCTGATCGAGAGCCGCACGCGGCAGCCGCAGTACTTCGTGAACAGCGAATTGGGGCCAGGCTCGAGGCCGCCGTTGGCGGCGATGAGGCCGGCGTACCCGGCGTACTCGCTGATCTCGATCAGGACGGTGCTGTCGGCCGGGAGCTGGTAGGGGGCCGGAGGATCGAGGGTCGGGACGGCGGCCAGGACCTCACTGACCTCCGCAGGTTGTTCTCCACCGCCCAGCCCCGGGAGCTCCGTGACGGAGCGTCCCTGCAGCAGCTGCCATCCGGCGTAGATCAGGCCCGCGATCAGGGCGAGCGAGATCAGACGACCGAGGAAGGTAACGCGGGGCGCCTGGTCGCTCATGCGGGGCCGATCTCCTTCTGGGCCGGCTGGCCCTGGGGTGTCGGCCCGGCCTGGATCCCCTGGCTGGCGAGGAACTCGGCCAGCGCCGATTGCTCCAGCGCCTTCTCTTCCGACTCCTTCTCCCGGACCTTGTCCATGTCCACCAGGTCCTTGGCCACACGCGCCTTGCCGGCGGACTTCTCGTAGCGCTTCTGCAGCACTTCCTCGACCGTCTTCATGGTGTCGCCCAGATCGCCGACCCTGAAGGTGGCGTTGCTCAGCGCCCCGGCCGCCTCGGCCTGTGCTTCCTTGATCTTCACCTGGTCAAGCTGCTTCTCGAGGCGCTTCACCTTGGCCTCGAATTCCTTCTGCACCAGCTTCGCCTGCCGCAGGTTGGCCTGGTAGGCCTCCTCGGTCTCGGTCAGCTCCTCGGCGTCGGTGGCGAGGTCCACCTTCAGCTCCTGCAGCTCCCGCGCAAGCGAGCCGGCCAGCTCGGCATTCCCGGCCTGGTGGTTCGCCAGGATACGCCGCTCGAGGTCCTTGGCGCGCTGGCCCTTGAGCTTGACCTGACCCTTCAGCCGCTCGGCCACCCCCGCCATCCGGGCGAGCGCCATGTTGTACTGGGCCATCTTCTCGCGAAACTCCTGTCGCGCGGCATCCATCAGGGCCTCGGGATTCGATTCCTCGAGGCCGCTGATGAACAGTCCGATGAACCCGCGGAACAGCCGGCCGACTCGGGCGAACAGGCCCATGGTGCCTCCAGGCTCAGAAGAGAGAGTTGCGGTTGCGGCGCCCGATGAAGATCGGAGCCGCGCCCGGCGTTGTCAAAACCGTCTGGGAACTGTTGCCGCTAGACGAAGCGGCGCAGCTCCTCGATGCGGCCCTCGACCTCGTCCGGCGTCAGATCCCGGAAGCGGGCCGGGAGGAACCGGGCGTCGGTACACTCCTTGACCGCCACCAGGTCCATGTACTCCAGCTTCCGGGTGTGGGCGCTGGGCCGGACCTCGCGGACCACGTCGAGCAGGATCTCCGCCAGGGCCGGGCGCGGCTCCTTCGACAGCTCCCAGGTCCGCAGCGCCCGTACGAGGACACCCTCGATTTCGTTGCCGCCAAGGGTAATGTCGCCCGGCAGGTCCGGCAGGTCGGATTCGGCGACCGGGACCTTGAGCTTTCGGACCACCGCGCCGAGCAGGGCGCGCCGCTCCGCGGCGGTCTCGGGCGGGAACAGCGGGATGTGGACGTCGAGCCGCCCCTGGCGCTTGAGATCCACCTCGAGCAGGTCCGGCCGCGAGGTGGCGAAGACCCAGATGATCCTCCCGCGGTTACGGGTGTCCGACATCTCCTTGGCCAGCATCGAGTAGACCCGTCCCGAGAGCCCGCCGTCAGTGTCGCCGCCGCCGCGCTTGCCCGCCGCCTGGTCGGCCTCGTCGACGAACACCACCACCTGGCCCAGCGCGCGCAGCACGCCGAAGATCCGCTCCAGGTTGCTCTCGGTCGCGCCGACCCAGCGGTCGCGGAAGTTCTTGAACACGACGCACGGGATCCCGAGCTCCCCCGCCCAGCAGGTGACGAGAAACGTCTTGCCAGTCCCGATCCGCCCGGCGATCAGGTAGCCCATCGGCAGCGCGTGCAGCGCGCCCCGGCGCAGCAGCTCGGCGTCCTCCCGGAGCCAGGCGCGCACCGCGTCGAGGCCGGCGACGTGATCCAGGGTCAGGTCCGACTCGATGAAGTCCAGCAGCCCCTGACACTCGCGCTCGATCGCGTCCTTCTTCTGGCGGGTGAGCCACTGGGGCGTGATCCGCTCGCCCTGGCGGACCGCCCGGGCCAGCACCCGCTGGGCCCCGATCCGGGAGAGGCCGGTCAGCCGGGCAGCGAGCTGATCGGGCGCCACATCGGACGCCGCGGGGAGTTCCGGCATCTTCTGCTCCACCAGCGCGGCGAGGTAAGTCTGCATCTCACCCTCGTCGGGCAGCGGCACCTGGAGCGCGACGGCGTGCGGGTTCTCCGACACCAGCTCGTTCAGGTCGTGCAGCCCCTCGGCCAGCAGCACCGTGATGATGTTGGCGTGGAGCACCGCCGGGTCGTTGGCCCAGCCGAGCACTTTCACCACGTTCGCGCTGAAGGGCCCGCCCAGCGCGAGCGCGTCGCCCCGGGGCACCACGAACTCCGCGAAGTCCACCACCACGGCGAGCTTGCGCCCGGCCACCCGCGCGTCGCCGAGCGCCTGCAGGTTGAGCGTGCGGAGCAGGTAGCGGTCGATCAGCTCGAGCGCGGCGCCCGGTTCCCGCAGGTAGGCCTGGCCCCGGTTCTCCGCCCCCAGCACCGAGTTCACCCACTGGGACCAGTCCTCGGCGCCCTGCACCGCCCGGATGCCACGGCTGCGGTCGTAGTGCAGGATGACGTCGTAGCCGGCGAACATCACCTCATCCAGGAAGGACGACACCGACAGCATCTTCCCGCCGTGCGGCACGACGTCGAACACGTTGCCGTGCAGCAGGAACTGCGAGCAGGTGCCCGACCGGAAGAGGTCGCGCATCTCGCGCGCCCAGGCGGGAAGCGACTGGTTCATGCGGACTCCCTGAGCACGCTGCGGGCGGCGACTGGGGGGGGATCGGCGACGAGGTCATCCAGCACACCGTAGAGCCGCTGCTGCTCGGCGAACCACCCCGAGGCGCTGCCCAGACTGCCCGAGATCTCGTCGAGGCGCTGGGCCAGGGCGTCGGCGTTGGTCGAGAGGGCCGCCTGCTCGCG
>JAOUIC010000328.1 GCA_029884275.1 Gemmatimonadota bacterium
GTGATCCGGCCGGCACTTCTTCCGACCACCTCGCTGGCACGACGCGTGAGAAGGAAGGGCTGCCCCCTTCCGGAGCCCTTCCGATGTCGCGGTCCTCGCCGGTTCGATCGCTGCGCGCTGCCCTGGATCTCTGGCCATCTCCAGGCTCGCTCCCCTCCCTGGGTCTGCTGCTCGTAGTGATGAGCCTGACGCCAGAGGCTGGGTCCCTGGCGGCACAGGTCGTCCCCCTCGCGCCTGGCAGCGGCGTCATCGTCTATAGCGTCCCCTCGGTGGATCCGAGCCGGCTGCCGAACACCGGCCCCTATCCGGCAACCTATTGGGTGGTCAATCAGAGCGTATCGCCCAAGTCTTTCGATTTCTATTGCACCACCAGCGGACCGGTCAGCTGCGACAACGTAAACCCCACCTCCGGATACCTGAATGAGGGCGAATCCATGGAGGTCTCGCTGACCTATTCCACCCTCAGCACTACGGGGGCCGGTGCAGTTGGGCTTGTCGCCGTCGAGGAACTGAATTCGGATACCGGGTGGTTGACTGTGGGGGTGTACAACGGGGGCAAAGGAGGGATTGCCTTCCTCAACCGCAACCTGGACAACGTGGACCGCGGGCTGTGTTTCACCGTGGGAGCGGGCGAGGGCGCGGGCCTCACCTGCGGTGACCTCTTCGTGGTGCAGGGGATGCCGGGCTACCGTAGCCTTGGCAAGGACCGCTCCCTCAGCCTGCACTACAACTCGGCGACTGCCACGGGGCTCACGCTCGTGGCGGGCCGAGTGTCCGAGCCGGCCACGATCGCGATGCCGAGCACGGTCCGGGTGATCCTGACGGTGAACGGCACGCTCAAGGACAGCACGACAGTGGCTCCACCCAGCGGCTATAACTGCGTTACGATCGCCTGCAGTGACACCTTTCAGGTGGTGGTCGGGCGTAACCTCAATTGGTCGAGTCTGCCCACTGGGTACTATCCGGCGACGCTGACCCTGCGAAACCTGTACCCTGCGGTGTTCGATTCGGTTGTATCCGGGAATGTGCTGGTCGTGAACCGTTCAGTCAGCGAGTACGGTCGGGGGTGGGCGCTGCTTGGGCTAGAACAGGTCCTCATCGATCCGTCCGACAGCACCCGGCGGGTCTGGGTCGCAGGGGACGGCTCCATCCGGGTGTACCAGCGCGGCGCGGGGGTGACCGCGGGGCAGCTCACGGCCTCCGGCCTCGCCGGTTTTTCAGCCGCCAACAGCGTTGACGGGACGCTTACGAACACCGCCTGGACGACGAGCTCCGGTACATCGACGGCCGCGTATGTGCGCGCCGACCTGGGCGCTACCTTTCTCCAGGCGGTGACGAGCGCACGGCTTTACGCCGCGACCGCCACGAACGCCACCTACGATGTGCAGTACAGCAGTAACGGGACGACCTGGGCGACGGTGCTGAGTGGGTTCAAGCCTCAGGCGGGTTGGAGCAGTGTGGTCTGGAGCTCGGTCGGGGCGTACCGATACTGGCGGCTGAAGGTGGCGGCCAATAATGGTGCCGGCTCCACGATCCGGGAGCTCTCCTTCGGGGCGAGCAACAACTATTATGGCGCCCCCGGGGATGCTCCTGACAGCCTGGTGCGGTTCGACACATTGGGAACCAAGTGGTACCGACGGCCCCTGCGACATGGTACCTCCGTGACCCTGGACAACACCGGCCGGCATCGCCTCACGACCAACCGCGTTGGGCATCGGACCACATTCTCGTGGACGACAGTGGCCGGGCAACCGCGGTTGGCCACGATCACGGTGCCACCGAACGATGCCACCTCACGGAACTTCATTCTCGGGTGGAACCCGACGACCGGGCTTCTCGAGACGATTACCGACCCGGGGGGGCGGCAGCTGCGGACCAGCATGGCCGGCGGCAACCTGTTCAAGATCGTCCTGCCCGGAAAGCTCGACAGCACGCGCTTCGCCTACGACGCTCGCAACGTTCTGGTGAAGCGGATCGCGAGTCGGCAACCGGGCACCACGAAGGGGGACTCGGCCTCGACCGCCTACACCTACGGCAACAACGCGCGCGTGACGGCGGTAGCGATCCAGGCGGACTCCGCAGGTACGAGCTTCACGACCACGACGGTCACTCCCTGGGACGAGCGGGGATTCACCGCCCTGGTGGAGTCCGACACCGCCGTCAACGGGCTTTCGACCCGAGTCGATGGACCGATCCCCGGCACCGGGGATGCGGTGGATGTCGCGGTGGACCGATTCGGGCAACCGATGCGCACCTGGCACGTCGGCCTGGGGACAATGACGGTTATGGCGCGCGACAGCAGCAAGTCGCTCCCGGCGCTTCTCACCCGTGTGCAATACCCGCACCCGACTGCCGGAACCGCCACTGGTCGCGTGGTGCGCCTGTCCTGGAATGCCCGCGGCAATCTGACCGAACAGCGAGACAGCACCAGCCACCTGGGAACCGCAGGGCTTGCGACCAAGGTCCTGCGGCTGACGTACGGGGATGGCAATTCACCGGATGCACCAACCCGGGCTGAAGACGCTCTCGGGCGGAGAACCGACTATGCCTACCATGCGGTCCTGGGCTTGACCGACTCGGTGATCGATCCCCGGGGCCATGCGACCAAGTTCTTCTTCAGGACCAGTGGGGTGCTCGCCGGGGTGATCGACAGTGTGGCAGAGCGGCGCGTGGCCACCTGGGTCCAGAGCAGTGGGACTGACGTGGTACAGGATCAGACCAACCGGTTCACGTATGACGGGAACGGCAACGTCCAGCGCGCGACGTCGCCGGCCGGGGCGGTCACGTCCTACGTCCTCGACAACCTGGGCCGAATCACCGACGCGTACGACCCGCTCGGCACGCGCATGCTCTACGCCTACGATTCCCTCAACCGCATTACCGCCGGCACGTTATATACCGCCAAGCAACTCCACCCTGGCGGACTCAACCCGCTGGCGGGTGTACCGACGACGCAGTTCGACACCACCGATGTCACGCAGCCGTTTCCGTCCTCCTTCCCGGGGACCCTGCTCACGCGGTACGCCTACCAGGCCCAGGGCCAACTGGACTCGATCCTCGACCCCGCCAACGTCAGGCGGAAGTTCCGGTACGATGCCATGAACCGCCTGAGGCAGGAAATCGACGATAGCGGGCGGGCGAAGAGCTGGTTCTGGAATCCGGCCACGGGTCTGCTCGACTCTCTGAGGATGCGGCATGGCTCGGTCATCAGGTACGAGTATGACGCCTACGGGCGACGGATCCGCCTCATCTACCCGAGTCGGATGATTCCGCAGGTGGCCCAGGGTAAGCCTGGGGCGGAGTCCATCCCCGGAGACACGATCCGGTTCACACTTGATCTTCTCGG
>JAOUIC010000329.1 GCA_029884275.1 Gemmatimonadota bacterium
TGTCCGGTGACCCCGCTGCCCTGCCATGATCCCCCAGGTTCGGGGCTGAGAGCGCCGAGTTCCAGGCCGCAGGGTCGAGGGTTAGGGGCGAAGGGTCCAGGTCCGCTTCCCACCGCGCCATGGCACGCCCCGCGACCGACGCGTCCGGCGCCGGATTCCGGTGGTTCACCGCTTGAGTGTGCCGGTTCACTACCCTGCGCTCCCGGGTCACGATTCGAGCGCGGTGGTCCTGGGCTTGAGCGTCGCCGGTATGCATCCGAGCGCCGGTGTTATGCATCCGTGCGTCGCTGTCATGCATTCCTGATCGCGGTGCCGGTACCTCGATGGGCTGGTCCGCGCCTGACACCGGCTCCGCGGCGGCTGGCACGGTCTCTGCTTTTCCCCCGGTCCGACCGCGTCGGGGTCGAGGGAACCGCGCGGTCCTACGTGGCGGGTTGATCGGGATGGTCGCCTCGACCGGTGGTCCCGGGACAAGGCAGGTGGAGGGAGGGTTGTATGGACAGCATTCTGCGGTTGAAGGTGGCGATGGCCGGGCGGGTGCGCGATCTGTTGCTGGCGAACCCATTCGGCGTCCAGCCGGCCGATCAGTTCTCGGCCCAGTTCGTGGAGAAGGTGGAGAGGGCACGCGTCCTGCTCACGCAGCAGGAGAGCGGGGAAGTCGCCACCCGGACCAGCACCCGGCAGCGCCGGGCGCTGCGGCGGGAGATGCTGCAGGTGCCGCTCCGGCATCTCCTCACGATGGCGCGCTCGGTGGCGGCGGCGAACCCCGGGGTGGCCAGCGGGATCAGGCGGTCGACTCTCGGGCGGAGCGAGGAGGCGTTCCAGGCGAGTGTGCGGACGCTCGTGCAGGAAGCGGAGGCGCACCGGGAGCTGTTCCTGGCGCACGGGATGTCGGAGGAGAGCCTGCAGGAGCTGAACCAGATGCTGACGGCGTACCAGCAGGCGGTGCATGAGGCCAACGCCGGGCGGCGGGCGCACACCGGAGCGCGGGCGGAGCTTCGGACGGTGATCCGGGATCTGATGCGGCTGCTGCTGAAGCTCGACGGGATCGTGCTGTATCAGTTCCGCGACCGACCCGACCTGATGGGGGCGTGGGTGAGCGCCCGGAACATCGCGTGGCCGGTGAAGGAGCCGGCCGAGCCGGCCGAGGCTGGACCGGAGCAGGTGAAGCCGGCGGCATGAAGACCTCGACGCCGCGCGCGGACCTCGCGCGACAGCCCCTACCAGTACTGGTAGGGGCTGTGCTGTTTCCCGCCGGGTCCGAGTGAGGGAGGTGGCACCGAAGTAATCCCCAACCCTTGCTCCTCCCGCCAGTTTCGGATAGGTCGTCCTCCTCTCCACCCCAGCACGTCAGACGGTCACACCGGTTCGGAAGGGTCTCCGCGGTGCACGGTGCGGATTCCCACCGGGCCGGCGAGCGCGGGGCGCGGTGTTGACGGTTGGTTGACGCTGGGTCGTTAGGGTGCCGACTCGACCGGCGGTGATCCAGTCACGGGCCGTGGCATGATGCGAGGAGCGCGATGCCCGAATGTCCTCTCTCCAACCTGCTGGAGCCGACCCTGCCCGGGCTCGCGGGGTACGATCTCGCCAGCCGCTTCGCCCCGCTTCCCTGGCCGGTCATGATCCTCGGCCCGACCGGCAGCGGGAAGTCGGTGCTCGCGCGGGCAATCCACCGGCTGTCGGGACGGGCGGGGGCGCTGGTGGAGTGTGCGCTGCCGGCGATTCCCGGTTCGCTGCGGCACAGCATCGTCGCGGGCCATACCCGCGGCGCGTTCACCGATGCGCGGGACGATCGGATGGGAGTGATCGAGCAGGCGCAGGGCGGGACGCTGTTCCTGGACGAGATCGGCCTGGCCACCCCGGAGCTGCAGGAACTGCTGCTCGGCGTGCTGGAGAGCGGCTGGGTGACGCGGATCGGAGACAGCCGCCGCCGGCCGGTGAACACCCGGTTTCTTTTCGCCACCAACACCGATCTGGATGGATTGCGGCGGAGCGGGCAGTTCCGGGAGGATCTCTACTGGCGGCTGGGGCCGTTCACCATCACCCTGCCGGCGCTGGTCCAGCGGCGGGAGGAGATCCTGCCACTGGCGGTGGCGCTGCTGGGGGAATCGCTGCGCGAGGCGGGGAAGCCGTGGGCGCCGGCATTCGGCGAGCCGGCGGCGGCGCGGCTCGCGGCGCACAACTGGCCGGGCAATCTCCGGGAACTGCGCGGGGTGTGTCAGTGGGCGGCGATGATGGTCGACGCCGATCGTCCGGCGGAGATGGCAGACCTGCCCCCTTCGCTGGGTGGCCCGGAGCCGCCGACCCAGCGGCGGCGGGGCACCCGGGACTACGCCATCCGGGTGGCGCTGGAACGGACCCAGGGCAACGTGAGCCAGGCGGCGCGGGAGCTGGGGATCTCGCGGACGACGGTGTACCGGCGGGCGGGGCCCTCCGGGGGGTAGCGGGGCGCTCACCGATTACCAACTTCTCCGCCGTTCCCTGAGCCGGCCCCTGGCCGCGACTGTTCCAACTGAACAGTTCCGCCCGGTACACCACTGTTCCAACTGTACACCTTCCTCCGCATCCGCAACGACGTAAGTGGAAGCCGCGCTTGCCGCTCGCCGGATCGGCGGCCTTGGCACGGCCCATGCCCGGCAGCGGGCCAATGACCACCGCCCTGCTGCAGAGCCAGCTTCCGGTGACGACGGCGTTCCGGGAAGAGTACCTCGCCTACTACCGCTTCCTCCCGCTGGAGCTGACCGGGAAGACGCTGCGCGTGGCCATTGCTGGTGTGCCCCATGCCGAGGCCATGGCCGACCTGAGTCAGAGCTACGACGCGAAACTCGACCTCGTCCCGGTGGCGGAGGACGAGCTGCGCGAGGCCATCAGGCGCACCTTTGCGGCGGCGGAGTCGGTGGTTGATCTGATGCGGGAACTGGAGGAGGCGGACGGAGGGACCGGCGGACCGGCGGACCGACGGACCGGCGGACCGTCGGACCCTCCCTCCGATCCCACCATCACCGACGTGCGGGGCATGGCCCGTCAGCCAGTGGTGATCCGGTTCGTGAACCTGCTCATCCGCGACGCGTACGACGCCGGCGCCAGCGACGTGCATTTCGAGGCCACCCGGGACGGGTTGCGGGTGCGGCTCCGCATCGATGGCGTGCTGAGCGAGCTGCCCCGTCCGCCACGCGGACTGCAGGACGCGATCGTGTCGCGGATCAAGCTGCTCGCCGAACTGGACATCGCCGAACGCCGCCGACCGCAGGATGGGCGGATCCGGGTGAGACTGGAGTCGCGCGAACTCGACCTGCGCATCGCGACCGTGCCCACGCTGTTCGGGGAATCGGTGG
>JAOUIC010000330.1 GCA_029884275.1 Gemmatimonadota bacterium
ATCCCCGGCACCATCCACATCCCCCTCGACCGCTCGTTCACCACGTGGGCGGGGTGGCTTCTTTCGTACGAGGAGCCGTTCTACCTGTTGGTGAGCGGCGATTCCCCCGATCGGCTCCACGAGGCGTTGCGCGACCTGGCCATGATCGGCCTGGATGGAGCGGCGGGGTGGTTCGGCTCGGATGCGATCGCAGCCTGGGGGAAGGACGGCCGGGCGTACAACCATACGCCTCTCATCACCCCCGAGGAGCTCGCGCACAGGCGGGAGAAGAACGGCGTGGCGGTGCTCGACGTGCGCGGTCAGGCAGAGTGGGAGGCGGGCCGCCTTTCGGACGCGGGCCATATTCCACTCGGCTACCTCCTCGACCGGATCGAGGAAGTGCCGCCGGGCAGGCCGCTGGTCCTGCAGTGCGCCAGCGGCGCGCGGTCCCTGGTCGCGACCAGCCTCCTCGAATCCCGCGGCATCACCGACGTCCTCAACCTCACCGGTGGCATTACTGCTTGGGAGAAGGCGGGGCTGCCGGTCGAGCGCTAGCCGACGACATACGCCTCCATGGCGTAGTACTCCGCAAGGCCGAGTCGATTCAGCATCGCGGCCGTTTCCTTGTTCCGCGCCTCCACCCGCTGCCAGAACTCCCGGTCGTCGTGCGCGCCGGGAAAGGGCGCCGAGTCCTTCTGGCTCTGGTGCCGGAAGATCGCCTGGATCTTGAGCTTCAGTTCCTCCTGGCTCATCGGCACCAGCCAGGTGGCCTCGGTCACCGGCCACTCCTGCCACGCCCCCCGATACAGCCAGACCTCCGGTCGCGCCCCGGATAGCTGCGCGAGCGCCGCGTCGATCGCCTCCTTGCACATCCGGTGGGTGCCGTGCGGGTCGCTCAGGTCGCCGGCCACGAACACCAGCTCCGGGCGGGTCTCCTCCAGCAGCGCGCGCACGATCCGCACGTCCGCCGCGTCGATCGGATCCTTCCGCACCTTCCCCGTCTGGTAGAACGGCAGGTTGAGGAAACGGGCGTTGGCGGCGCCGAGCCCGATCGTCTCGAGCGCGCTCACCGCCTCGCCCTCCCGGATGATCCGCTTCACCACCTGGATGGACTCGCTGTCCACCGTGCCCGGCTGCTTGGTGGCGAGGAACTCCCTCACCTCGGCCGTGAAGCCCGGCACGTCCGCCTTCCCGATGCCCCGGTCCCGCGCCAGCCGCTCGAGGAAGTCCACGTAGCGCCGCACGTCGTGGTCGAAGACGGCGATGTTGCCGCTCGTCATGTAGGCCACGGTGATCGTGTTCCCGTTCTGCGCCAGCTTGTGGAGGATCCCGCCCATCGAGATCACGTCGTCGTCGGGGTGCGGGGAGAAGACGAGGACGCGCCGGCCCTCGGGCAGCTTCGAGCGGCCCCGGATCTTGGCGCCGAGGGCGTTGAACACGAGCCCGTTCACCGCGCCGGGGGAACCGTGCCGGGCCACCAGCGACGACAGCTTGTGCTCGGCGTAGTCGCCCTGGGTGAGCTTGAGGATGGCCTTGCCGGTGCGGAGGGAGAGCCAGGTCACGGCGCGCACCGCCAGCGCCGGGGTCCACTCCACCTCGTCCACCAGCCAGGGCGTGGCGACGCGCGTCAGGTCGGCGGCCGCGGCGGTGTCGAGATAGAAGGTGGTGTTGGGGTGCCGCTGGAGGAAGGTGGCGGCCACCTCCAGGTCCACTGCCCCCTCCACCGCCCGCCGTACGATGGCCGACTTGTGCTCGCCGGTGGCGAGGATCGCCACCTCCCGCGCCTCGAGGATCGTGGCGATCCCCATGGTGATGGCCTCCCGCGGCACATGCTCCTCGCCGAAGAAGTCGGCCGCGGCGTCCCGGCGGGTGATCACGTCCAGCTGCACCAGCCGGGTGCGGCTCTCGACGCCGGAGCCCGGTTCGTTGAAGCCGATGTGCCCGGTCTTCCCGATGCCCAGCAGCTGAAAGTCGATGCCGCCGGCGGCCGCGATGGCGGCTTCGTAGCGCTCGCACATCCCGCGGACGGCCTCGCGCGGCACCGCGCCGTCGGGGATGTGGGTGTCGGCCGGGTCGATGTCGATATGGTCGAAGAGATTTTCCTGCATGAAGCGCCGGTAGGCGTGGATGCTCTCCGGCGTCATCGGCCAGTATTCGTCGAGGTTGAAGGTGACGACGCCCCGGAAGCTGAGCCCCTCCTCCCGGTGCATCCGGATCAGCTCGCGGTAGACCCCGATGGGGGTGCTGCCGGTGGCCAGGCCGAGCACCGGACGGGCCCCGGCCGCTCGCCGCTCGGCGATCACGTCGCGGATCCGGGCCGCGATGGTGCGGGCCAGCGCCTCGTGGCTCTCGAGGACGACGGTGGGGATTCGCTCGGGACCCTTGGGCGGCAGGGGCATGCCGGAAATCTAACTGGCGCCGCTTGACTCCCGCTTGACCCCCTGGCCGCACCCTTCCGTCACAACCCTGTCTGGAGGCGGTTATGCGGTTCCCACGGATGCTGTCTGCCCTGCTCCTCGCCGCGTACCTGCCGGCATGCGCCAGCTATCAGGAGACGGCCCAGCCGCTGGCGGAGGTGATGGCCTCCCCGAAGCCCCCGGAGCATGTCCGCGTCACGACCACGGACGGTGCGACGCTCTTGGTCGATGCGCCCCGGGTCGTGCACGACAGCCTGTGGGGAACGGCCGTGGCGGTCGACTCGCGCGGCCATCCAGCCACCAGTGCCGTGGCCATCCCGCTCGCCACGGTCCATTCGGTGGAGATACGCAAGGCAGATGGCAAGAAGACAGCCGTGCTCTTCGGCGTCCTCGGTGTAGCGGCACTTGCTGCGGGCTCGGCGTACTACCTCAGCAACTTCTGTCCTGATTTCTGCTGATCAGGCGCACGGCGATCGGTCGACCGACAGCCGCACTCACACCTCAGGTGGGCAAGATGCGATTCCGACAAGCCATGTCTGTCCTGCTCCTGGCCGCCTACCTGCCGGCATGCGCCAGCTACCAGGAGACGGCCCAGCCGCTGGCGGAGCTGACCGCCCCGCCTGCGCCGACCAGGCAGGCCCGCGTCACGCTCGCCAGCGGATCCCGGGTCCAGGTGACCAACCCACGGGTCGACGGCGACACGCTGCGGGGGACCGAGGGGCTCATGAGGACGAGCGGGCCTCCGGTCGCGATTCCGCTCGCCGCCATCACGAAGGTGGAGGTCGTCCCACCCTCGACAATGAGCGGGGGGACCAGGGTCGCGGTTGCCGCAGCGGCTGTCGGGCTTGTGGCCCTGGCGGTCATCTGGGCCGAAAAGCTGGGCGATTGTGGGTGGATGTGTGACTAGCAATCCACGTGTCAGGGAGA
>JAOUIC010000331.1 GCA_029884275.1 Gemmatimonadota bacterium
GCTGGTGACGCTCCGCTCCGCGCTGGAGCTGGGCCGCGCCCGCTCGCAGAACCGGGCCCTGCGCGAGGCGCTGGCCCCGCGTGAGGAGATGGTCGGCCAGAGCGACGCGATGATGCGGCTCCGCCAGCTGGTGGCGCAGGTCGCTCCGACCGACGCCCGGGTGCTGATCACCGGCGAGTCAGGCACTGGCAAGGAGCTGGTGGCGGCCGCGATCCACCGGGCGAGTCCTCGGGCCCGCGGACCCTTCGTCCCGGTGAACTGCGCGGCGATTCCCCGGGACCTGGTCGAGTCGGAGATGTTCGGCCACGAGCGGGGCGCCTTCACCGGCGCCAGCGAGCGCCGGCTGGGCCGGTTCGAGCTGGCCGACGGCGGCACCCTCTTCCTCGACGAGATCGGGGATCTCAACCCCGATGCCCAGGCCAAGCTGCTGCGCACCCTCGAGACCGGCGTGCTGCAGCGGCTCGGCGCCGAGCAGCCGACCCGGGTGGACGTGCGGGTGCTGGCCGCGACGAACCGCCAGTTGGAGGAGGCGGTGCGCGCCGGGACATTCCGCGAGGACCTGTATTTCCGGCTGCACATCTTCCCGATCCACCTCCCGCCGCTGCGCGAGCGGCTGGAAGACCTCCCCGCGCTCGTCAGGCATCTCGCGGCCCGGGCCCGCCCGGCGGCACCGCAGGGCTACCAGCCCGACGCGCTGGCCCTGCTGGCGGCCTATCACTGGCCGGGGAACATCCGAGAGCTGGCGAACGTGGTCGAGCGGCTCTCGATTCTGGCCGGCCCGACGGTCGGCGCCGATGACGTGGACCAGGTGCTCACGCGGCGCGCTCCGCGGCTCGCGGCCCCGGGTCCGGCGGTCGCGCTCGACGGGCTGCCGCTGGCCGAAGCGGTCGACCAGTTCGAGCGGGACGTCATCGCCCGCGCCCTGACGCAGGCGGAGGGCAACGTGGCCGAGGCCGCGAGGCGGCTGCAGACCGACCGGGCGAACCTGTACCGCCGGATGAAGCGGCTGGGACTGGTCAATCGCACCGAGGGAACCGCGTGAGGCGCTTCTCACCCCGCCTGGTCGGCTGGGCGCTGGGGTTGCTGCTGCACGCGCTGTGGCTTCCGGCGCCGGCAGCGGCGCAGGACAGCGTGATCGTCATCGACCCCGACGTTCCGGCTCCCGACGCCGAGGCCGGCGGCCTCCCGCCCGCGGTGATCGCGCGGCTGCTGAGCGCCTGGAACGACAGCGGCACGGTCCGCCTGAGCGGCAACTTCACGCTCCCCGCGGGCACCGAAATCGCCGGTACCGTCGCCAGCTTCCGCGGCACCCTGCGGGTGGCGGGGACGGTCACCGGCGAACTCACCGTCATCAACGGCGACCTGGTGATTGCCCCGGGCGGCCGGGTGGACGGCGACGTCCTCGTCGCGGGCGGACGGATGACGGTCGATTCCGGCGGCGTGCACAACGGCGAGTCGGAGGTGCACTGGGACGCCGCGCCGGTAGCGCGCCAGTCCGACGGATCGCTGGCGGTTCGGGAACGCCGCCGGCTCGGCACCATCGGGCCGGCGGAGCACACCTTCCAGTCAGGCAGGGGCCTCTCCACGACGGTCCGGCTGACCACCAACGGGACCTACAACCGGATCGAGGGGCTCGGGATCGTCTTCGGCCCCGCGTTCACCTGGCGCCCCTCGGCGACGGTCGAAGGCACCCTGGATCTCCGCGGGGTGCTCCGCACCGCACCGGACCCGACGCCGTTCCGCCGCGACCTCGGATGGGATCTCCGGAACGACTGGCGCTTCGGCGAGCAGCGCACCGCCGGGGTCAACCTCCGCGCCTGGTCGCTGGTCTCCGGCATCGAGGAGCACACCCTGCCGAGGGACGAGATCGGCTGGAACGCCTTCCTCTTCCAGCGGGACAACCGCGACTACTTCTACAACGAGGGATTCGGACTCACCGCCCATTCCTGGCTCGGCCGGCGGGTTCGCCTGGAGGGCGGTGTACGGTACGAGGAGCAGGGCTCGGTCCGCGCCAACGACCCGTGGTCATTGTTCTACAACGACGACGCGTGGCGGCCGAACCCGCTGATTGACGATGGACACTACCTGCTGTTCGGGGCGAGGGCCGATTACGACACCCGCAACTCGCGCACCGCGCCGACCGCCGGCTGGTGGCTCCGCGGCTGGGTGGAATGGGGTGCCAGCGACGATGTCGCCCCGGTGACGCTACCGGACGCGGTGCGGGAGCCGCTCCCCACGAGCGACTACGGCTACCAGCGGTTCCAACTCGACCTCCGGCGGTACAACCGGCTGTCACCAGACGCGGCGTTCAATCTCCGGCTCTGGTTCGGTGGCTGGCTCGGTGGCGACCCCCTGCCGGTTCAGCGCCGGCTCTCGCTGGGCGGGCTCGACCTGCTGCCGGGGTACGGCTTCCGGCACATCAACTGCGGCCCAACGGGGTACACCGATCCGGCCGAGACCGCGCTGTGCGACCGGGCGATCGTCACGCAGGCCGAGTACCGGCACCGGCTCGACTTCCGCGCCGGATACACCGTGCGCCAGCCGGATGGCGACGAGTTCACCCGGTTCATCGGCATCGACGATCCGGCGGTGGTGGTCTTCGGCAACGCGGGGTCGGCCTGGCTTTCGGGTGATGGCCCGGGCAAGGTGCCCAACAACAAGATCCGCTCGATTTCCGAGTGGAAGGCGGACCTGGGCATCGGCCTCGACGCTGGCGGTGTCGGGGCGTACCTGGCAAAATCGCTGAGCGACGGCGAGCCGGTCCGGTTCTTCCTCCGGCTCGAACGGCGGTTCTGAGCCGGTGAGCCGGACGTCGCGTGGCCGGCCGGCCGGCACCTGGCAACGCCTCCTCCGGCCCGCCTGCCGCAGCCTCGCCCTGCTGGCCGCGCTGGCGCCGGCGCCGGGAGCTGCCCAGGACACGACCGGCGTCAGCCTCGAAGTCCGCCTCAGCGGCGACAGCCTGAGTTCGACCCGCGACCCCGTCGTCCGCACCCGAAACCTCCTCGCCGACACTCCCTGGCTCGCGACCCTTCGCGAAGGCCTTCCGGTCCGCCTGGCCTACCGGCTCGAAGTCTGGCGCACCCGATCCGGGTGGCTCGACGCCATCGAACGCCAGGTGGAGTGGGCGGTGGTGGTCCGACACGAGCCGCTGCTGGATCAATTCTCGGTGGTGAGGCTGCTGCCCCCCAACCGGGTGCAGCAGAACCGCTACGCCACTCCCGGCGCGCTGGCAGGCGCCCTCGGCCGGGGCTACCAGTTCCAGGTGACACCGAACGACCCCGGGCGGTACTACTACACGGTTGCGCTGACCGTTACCACGCT
>JAOUIC010000332.1 GCA_029884275.1 Gemmatimonadota bacterium
GAGGCGGGAGAGGGGCGCACCTATGCCAGGTTCCGGCATCGGGTGGCGTGGGTCGACGGTCAGCCGTGGTGGGAGGACGACCCCGACTTCGACCTCGCCCGGCAGATCATCCCTGCACCGGAACCGATCCCCAACACCGAGGCACTCCGCCAGTTCGTCGCCAGGGAAGCAGCGCGTCCCCTCCCCGACGACCGGCCTCGCTGGCAGCTTCAGGTGGCGTCCGACTTCGAGGACCAGGGCACGGCCATCGTGGGGCGTCTCCACCACAGCATCGGCGACGGGGTCTCGCTGGTGGCGGCGATCTTCGCGCTGATGGAGGAGGAAATCCCGACCACCACGGCGGAACGCCGCGCCCTCCGGCCCGCGGCCGGAGTCCCGAAACGGAACTGGGCCACCGCGCTGACCATCCCGCTGGCGGCGCCGGGGGTGCTCCTGCGGCGGATGCTCTGGCCGGCAGACCGTCACGCACTCCACGGCCCGGCGCTCGCCGGCGAGAAGCAGGTGGCGTGGACGGAGCCCCTCGACATCGACATCGTCAGGCAGGCGAAGAGCCGGCTCGGCGCAACGGTCAACGATGTGCTGATGGCGTGTGTCTCGGGCGCGCTGAGCCGATTCCTGGGGCGTCACGGCGGCGAACTGGTGCGGGAGCTGCACGTGTCGATGCCGGTGAACATCCGGCCCCCGAGCGCACCGCTCGAGCTGGAGAACCGCTTCGCCGCCGTGCCGCTGCAGCTGCCTGCGGGCATTGAAGGGCTCGCCGACCGCGTCGGCGCCGTCAAGGCAAGGATGGATGCGCTCAAGCGGTCGGTCGAGCCGATCGTGGTCTATGGCATCCAGGGGGCGCTGCTGCGGTTGCTGCCACAGGGGATGAGCCGCGGGCTCATCGACTTCCTGGCCAACAAGTGCACCGCGGTCGTCACCAACGTCCCCGGGCCACAGGGAATCGTCCGACTGGCCGGCCGCCGGGTCCGAAGCATGGTGTTCTGGGTTCCGCAGCGCGCCAGGATCGGGATCGGAATCTCGGTCCTGAGTTTTTCGGGGAAGGTCCAGGTCGGTATCATCGCCGATCGTCGCCTGGTACCCAGCGTGGACGAGTTGGTCCGGGACTTCGAGGCCGAATTCGATGCGCTGCGCGGCCTGCCCCGGTAGAGGCTCCAGCTAGGCCAGCGCGCCCTCCAGCTGCGCCAGCGTCGCGGCGAGTGACTCCACGACGCGGGGGCGCCGCCCTCCCCTCCGCGACAGTCCCACTCCCTCCCAGACATCCCGGTCCCGATCCCGCAGCACGTCGAGCCGCAGGCGGCAGCCGTGACGTGCCAGCACCGGTTCAAGCTGGGCGCGGCGGCGCAGCAGGTCGCGTCGGGTCGCCCGGTAACCGATCTCGCAGACCTCGCGGCGAGACTGAAAGCTGAAGATGTTGTTGAAGAACAGCCCGTACTCGTCTCGGTCCGGTTCGAACAGGAGCACGTCGGCGCCCGGGAAGTGGGCGCGATACCGGGCCATCCCCACGACCATGCGCGAATGAATCAGCGTCCGGAACGTCTGCGACAGCAGCGCCGGCAATCCCTGGCGCAGGAGACTGCCCGGCTTGAGGGCGCCGCTGGACTCCCCCGCCGCCACATCAACCGGCACCAGTGGATTCACGCACAGCAGCAGGTCGGCCCCATGTTCCAGCGCTACCGACGCGTGCACGGTCTTGAGCAGGACACCGTCGGTGCAGAGGTGCCCGTCGATCTCCACCGGAGGGTAGAGCCCGGGGAGGGCGGTGCTGGCCTGGACCGCCCGGGAGATCGGGACATGGTCCCAGCCGCCGGACCCGAAGACGATCGGCTTCCCGGACTCGAGGTCCACCGACACGATGAACAATCGGTGCCGGAGCCTGCGGAAATCGTCGCTCCGGTCCTTCGTCTTGAACGCGGTCTCGAGATACCGGCGGATCGGCTCGTTGTCGAACACACCCAGCGGCAGAGCGCGGGAGAGGCCCGCGAGTGACTCGATCAGGGTCCGCTGATCGGGACGGCGCCCCACCCTGACCAGGGCGTCCGCTATCAACCTGGGGAGCTTCGCCCCTCGTCGCGCCCATTCCCGATACGCCGGCAGCACGAACTCCGCCGGATCGAAGGCACCCGCACCGGGCGCGCCGGCCACCAGTCCCCGGACCAGCTGTGCCGGCGTGTACCCGTTGGCCAGCGCGGCGGCGATGAACGCCCCCGCGCTGACCCCGACGTACACGTGGCAACTGGTCAGGTCGAGTCCTTCAACACACTCCTCCAGGGCCCGGAGGGCGCCGACTTCGTACACCGCCCCCCCCGGTCCCCCGCCGGCCAGGGCTAATCCCAGCCGGCGCCCTTCCCCCCGCCGCCTCCGGCGCGCGGTGGCCATCCCGACGCCTCAGGCGGCGCCGACCGACTGGAGCTTCGCAGCGCGCCGCGGCTGACGGGCCCTGGTCCTGCCAGCCGCCTTGGACTTGGCGACCACCCGGGTCAGTTCCTCAACCCGGCGGGAGAGGTCCGCGATCTCCTTGCGAGTCGGCATGCCGATCCGGTGCATGGCACCGGTCATCCCCGCCTCGAGCGGATTCCCGACCTTCGCGATTGCCTGGCGGGCATCACCACGGAGGCTCTCCGCGCGGTCCACGATCTTGCCGATCCGGGCCTTGTTGATCTTCTCGAGGCCCTCGCCCTTCTTGACCAGCTCGCGGAACAGCTTCCCACCCTCTTCCCCGGCCAGGGCGAACGCACCCAACCCGGCGAGCCAGATGTCGTGAGCTGATTCCTTCATCTTCGGCACGGCATGCGCCTTCTTGCCATTCTTCTTCGCCATGATGTCCTCCTTGAATTCCGGCACGATGCCGGGTGTTGGTGCCGCGTGATGACGTCAATGTCCGCTCAGCCCCTGGTTCGCGGCCGACCCTTCCGCTGGCGGTGCTCCTGATCAATGCCTGCGAGTGACGCCTCCAGTTCCCCAAGGCGGTCCCTCAGCTGGTCCAACTCCTCCTGCACACCGTCGTGGGTCAGCCGATCCACCGAGGCCCGTACCAAGCGATCGACCCGGTGCTGCACCTGCTCCACTCCCTCGGCGATGGCCCGACTGCCGCGCCGGATCACGTCATGCAGAAAGGCGGTGGGCAGCAGCGCGTGGCCCGTGCGGTGATCCTCGTAAATGATCTGTGCGAGCGTCTGGGCCGTCACATCGTCGCCGGTGGCGCTGTCCTGGATGCGCAACTCCTGACCGGACCGGATCCACGCCGCGATCTCGTCCAGCGACACGTACCGGCTCTCCTCGGTGTCGTACAACTTTCGACTCCCGCCCCCAT
>JAOUIC010000333.1 GCA_029884275.1 Gemmatimonadota bacterium
GCGCTCGTCGCCGACTTCGGCATCGCGCTGGCCGTGAGCACCGCCGGCACCCGGATGACCGAGACCGGCATGTCGCTCGGCACCCCGCATTACATGAGCCCCGAGCAGGCGATGGGGGAGCGGGAGATCACGGCGCGTTCCGACGTCTACGCTCTGGGCTGCGTGCTCTACGAGATGCTGACGGGGGATCCGCCCTTCACCGGCAGCACCGCGCAGGCCATCGTGGCGCGGGTCGTGACCGAGACGCCGCGGCCGATGCTTCCCCAGCGGCAGACCATTCCGCTGCACGTCGAGGCCGCCGTCCTCACCTCGCTGCAGAAGCTGCCCGCCGACCGCTTCAAGACCGCCGCGGAATTTGCGGAGGCACTCGCCGACTCTGGCTACGCCTCGAATACGACGGTGATGATGGCGGCAGCGCCAGGGCGCGGACGCCTGTCCGGCCTCGCTGCCCCACTGGCCGTCCTTGCGGCGATCGCCACGATCGCTGCGCTCTGGGGCTGGTTCCGGCCGGAGCCTCCGCGTCCCGTGGCACGCTACGGACTCGGCTTCCCTGCCGACCAGGTCCCGATCGGGGCCGTGGCCATCTCTCCCGATGGCTCGCGCCTGGTCTACGAGGGGCCGTCCGACGACAGTCAAGGACAGCTCTGGGTGAAGGACCGATCCCAGTACGCCGCCGTGCCGCTCGCGGGCACCGAGAACGCGGGGGGGCCGGTAGTGTCGCCCGACGGGCAGTGGATTGCATTCACCCAGGGCAATTTGCTGAAGAAGATCCCGATCGGCGGAGGGGCAGCGATTAGCCTGGCCGATTCGTCGTGGGGAACCCCCGCCGCCTGGCTCGACGACGGAACCCTGCTCTACACCCAGCTGGACTATTCCGTCGGTCGGGTATCGGACGCCGGTGGAGCAGTGACGATTGCCTGGCGACCTGACAGTACAACCACCACCGCCCCCTTTTTCCCGGCGCCGCTCCCGGGGGCTCGGGGGGCCATCTTTACCATGTGCGTCAATCTCTGCCAGGGATCCAGCCTCTGGGTGCTGGACCTGGCATCCGGTACGATGAGGCAACTCTTCCCAGAAGCGCGTCGCGGCTGGTACCTCCCCACCGGGCAGATCGCGTATGTGCGCGCCGACGGAGGCATGTTCGCCGCGCCATTCGACCTCAAGACCCTCGAGGTGCGCGGCACCCCCGTGCCAGTTCTGGAGAACCTGTCGCTTCTCTTCGGCATCATCCCGAACCTCGCCTTCAGTTCCACCGGAACCCTCGTCATGCAGGCGGGTGCGAGCGGCCCGCAGATCGGAATCCACGAGCTGGTGTGGGTGGACCGGACCGGACGCGAGGCAGTTGTCGACTCAAGCTGGAACTTCCGGCTCTCCTTCTCCAACGGCAACATCGGGTGGTCGCTTTCCCCAGACGGAAGGCGCCTCGCCATCGGGCTCAACACCAATTCCGGCGACGACATCTGGATCAAGGAGCTGCCCGCCGGGCCGCTCTCCCGGCTCACCTTCGATTCGACCTCAGAACAACGCCCCCGCTGGGCCCCGGACGGGAAGTCGGTCACCTACATCGTGGACAACGCCAGCAGCCTGCGCCAGCGCGCCGCCAACGGGACCGGGAAGGAAGAGGTCGTCCTCGACACCCCGGGACTGCAGCTCCTCGACGGCTCCTGGACGAAGGATGGCAAATGGCTGATGCTCCGGGTCGGCGGCAACGGCGGCACCAACAAGCTGCGTAACATCCTCACCTTCCGCCCCGGCGTGGACAGCGCGCCGGTGGAACTGCTGGCGAGCTCGAATGCCGACGAGTCGGCCCCCGCGCTCTCCCCCGACGGCAGGTGGCTGGCCTACGCCTCGGACGAGACCGGGCGGAACGAGGTGTACATCCGGCCCTTCCCGAACGTCGACGACGGCAAGTGGCAGGTGTCCAGCAATGGCGCGCAGGCCCCGCTCTGGGCCCACAGCGGCCGGGAGCTCTTCTACGTAGACGCCGAGCGCAACATGATGGTGGTGCCGGTACCCGCCGCCGGTCCCTCCCAACTCGGTGCGCGGACCAGGCTCTTCAAGTTCGGAAACGGCCTGTTTCTCTCCCCGAACGAGTGGTACACACCGTTCGACGTGTCCCCAGATGACAAGCGGTTCATCATGGTGCGCACGGTGACCGCCGGCAGCGAGGCGCAATCCACCTTCATCCTGGTCGATAACTGGTTCAACGAGGTCAAGGCGAAGGTGGGGAGGAAGTGAGTGCGGTAACAGCGGCTCACGCGAAGGCACGAAGAACGCAAAGCACCTGGACCCCGGCTTTCGCCGGGGTGACAGCTGAAGCCGGTCGCTTCAGCGACACCAGCCGAGCCGCGGCCTTGGCCGCGAGGATAGAATGACTGATCCGCTTCCCCGCCTTTCCGCCGCGCTGGCCGACAAGTATCGCCTCGAGCGCGAGCTTGGCCAGGGCGGCATGGCCACCGTCTACCTGGCCCAGGACATCAAGCACAACCGGCGCGTGGCGGTCAAGGTGCTGCGGCCCGAGCTCGCCGCGGTCATCGGTGCCGAGCGGTTCCTCTCCGAGATCACCACCACCGCCAACCTCCAGCACCCGCACATCCTGCCGCTCTTCGACAGCGGGGAAGCCGATGGGTTTCTCTTCTACGTGATGCCGTACGTGGAAGGGGAAACGGTCCGGGACCGGATCAGCCGCGAGAAGCAGCTGCCGGTGGATGACGCGGTGCGCATCACCACGGAAGTCGCCGCCGCGCTCGACTACGCCCACCGCCATGGCGTGATCCATCGCGACATCAAGCCCGAGAACATCCTGCTGCACGACGGCTCAGCGCTGGTGGCCGACTTCGGCATCGCGCTGGCCGTGAGCACCGCCGGCTCCCGCATGACCGAAACCGGCATGTCCCTCGGCACGCCGCACTACATGAGCCCCGAGCAGGCGATGGGCGAGCGGGAAATCACCGCGCGTTCCGATGTGTACGCCCTCGGGTGTGTGCTCTACGAAATGCTGACGGGTGATCCGCCGTTCACCGGCAGCACCGCGCAGGCCATCGTGGCGCGGGTCGTCACCGAGAATCCACGGCCGATGGTCCCGCAGCGCCAGACGATTCCAGCACACGTGGAAGCCGCCGTCCTCACCTCGCTGCAGAAGCTCCCCGCCGACCGCTTCAAGACCGCGGCGGAGTTCGCCGAGGCGCTGGCCGACCGGCAATACACATCCTCGGCGACCATTGCGATGCCATCCGCCGCGAGACCTAGTGGTTCGCTCGCGACGTTCGGCCCCTGGGTTCTCGCCGCCGCTGCGCTGGTGGCCGGGCTC
>JAOUIC010000335.1 GCA_029884275.1 Gemmatimonadota bacterium
GCCGGGCGGGCTCGGCACCCGTCACGGGGGGGAAGCACGGCAACCGCTGTTCAGGGATTCGGGAGGGAGCTCAGGCGGTTGCCCCGCCCGACTTGCGGGGGGAGGGCTGGCCGACATCCTTCTGGACGGAGGACTGGTTCACCTCGGGGGGCTTGGAGAACAGGACGCCGAGCGATCGCGACTTCTGGCGGCGGTCGGGCCGCCTGGAATCGGCCGTCCACTCCGAATAGTGCGAGGCGAACGCCTCCGGCATCATCTTCCGGCCGCTGGGGAGGATCAGGTGGACGCCTTCAGGGGAGGTGCGATCCATCAGTGACTGGATCAGGGTCTGACGCGCAGTCGCCGGGAGCCCGCCCAGCGACGCGGTGTCGATGACGACGATGTTGGCTTCCTGCGGGATGCCCGCAATGAAGTGACCGATCGGCGCGACCAGCGTCGTCACGCAGTGCCCCAGCACCTCTTCGGCGGCCCGGGCCTCGACCTGGTCCACAAAGGTCAGGTCGGCGCCCGTGAAGGTGGTCTGGACCTCGTGCGCGGCGAGCAGGAAGGCCACCGGGGCGACGTCCTGCCCGATCACCAGCGCGGTGTCACCCTGCTCCAGGCGGGGGAGGACGCGAGCGACCGGGCTGCGCGGGTCGAGCCCCCAGTGGGTGGGCACTTTCTGTGCGTCGCGCAGCGGCTTGAAGCTCCTGACCCAGCGGCCATAGGGCGGCAGGTTCAGCCGCCGCTGGATCATGGAGTCTACCCAGCCCTCGAGGAGCAACTCGGTCAGGGACAGCTGTTCCTGATGGTCCGTGTCCATTTCCGCGACTGCCTCGTCGCCCAGTCCCAGAAGCTGGTGCCTGGTGAGGCTGTTCTTGTACTCCTCGATGCGCTGGAGGATGTAGGTCTGGTACTGCTGGCGCAGAGAGGGAAGCGCGCGGCGCCGCTTGGGCTGCTGAAGCTGCAGCTCTGTCAGCATTCGATGACCTGCCGGCTCTGGCGCTGGTGGAGGAATCGCAGAGATTCAATCACTACAAGCTCGTAACGGGTCCGGAATGTGTCAACGCCCCGGCCAACGCCTTTGGCCCGGGGGGAGAGGATGGGAGTCCATGCGGCAACTTGCCCCCGGTGCCATCGGGTTCGCAGCCAGCCTTGCCTTCGCCGGCTGGGCCTACCGGAAGCTCCCGAGCGATGTGGTCACCCACTGGGGCGTCGACGGCCGCCCCGACGGCTGGTCCTCCCCCCTGACCGCCGTGCTGGTGTTTCCCGCGATCGGGCTGCTGCTCCTGCTGGTCTTCTGGGTGCTGCCCCGCATCGACCCGAGGCGCGAGGCCTATACCGGGAGTTCCAGCCCATACTGGATCGTGGCCAATATCGTGATGCTCGTGGTCGCGGTCCTGCACATCGTCGTACTCGGCAACGCGCTGGGTTGGGCCATCCGGATCCCGATCCTGGTGCCGGTCATGGTCGGGGGGCTCTTCGTCGTGATCGGGATCCTGATGCCCAGGATGCAGCCGAGCTGGTTCATGGGGATCAGGACGCCATGGACCCTCTCCAGCGACGAGGTCTGGGCCCGGACCCACCGGATGGGGGGCAAGTTCTGGGTTGGCGCCGGTGTGCTCCTGGCGCTGGCAGCGCTGGGGGGGCGTTTCTGGCTGTACACCGGTATCGGCGGGGCGGCGTTCGCGGTGCTCGCCCCGGTGGTCTACTCCTGGTGGCTCTGGCGGGACCTGCAGGGGTCCTGATCGGCGGGTGCGGGCTAGTCGACCGCGGTAAGGACCGCTCCCTTCAGGTAGCCGGTTTCCGGGATGGTGACGATCTCGGGATGGTCGACTCCCTGACCGAGGGTGTCGGTCAGCACCAGCTGCCGGCCGCTGTCGGCCGCGGCGTCGCGGAGCATCGCCAGGAACAGGTCGCGTGAGACGTGGAACGAACAGGAGGCGGTCAGGAGCCGGCCTCCTGCCGCCAGCAGCCGCATGGCCCGGAGGTTCACCTCCCTGTAACCCTTCACCGCCTGCGGGACGGAGGAGCGGTTCTTGGCGAAGGCGGGGGGATCCACCACGATGGTATCGAAGCGTCTCTTCTCGCGCTCCCATGCCCGCAGGATCTCGAAAACATCGCCTTCCACCCAGTCCAGATTGTCGAACTTGTTGAGCCGGGCGTTCTGCCGCCCCCGGTCGAGCGCCTCCGCGCTCGAGTCGAGGGCCGTGACGCGCCCCGCCCGGGCGGCGAGATGCAGGGCGAAGCTGCCGTGGTAGGTGAAGCAGTCCAGTGCCGTGCCGCCCGGGCGCGCCAGCTGGCCGGCGAGAATTCGATTCGGCCGCTGGTCCAGGAAGGCGCCGGTCTTCTGCCCGGTCCACGGGGCGGCCAGGTACCGGATCGCTCCTTCGCGCACCTCGACGGTCTCAGGGACGGAGCCCCGCGCGAGCGCAACCTCCTCATCCAGCTTCTCGCGGCGACGGACCGGGACATCGTTCCGGAGCAGGATGCCGTCAGGCCGGCAGACGTCAGCCAGCGCGTCCAGCACCAGGTGACGCTGGGTCTCGAGGCCGGCCGAGAGCAGCTGGACCACCAGCCACCGGTCGTACCGGTCGACGATGAGCGAGGGAAGCGCGTCGCCTTCCCCATGCACCAGACGCCAGGCGGTCGCGTCTATCCCCTCCCGGCGCGTGGCGCAGGCGGCGATGCGTTCACGCCACCAGGATGCGTCGGGAACGGTGTCCCGCCGGTCGAGCAGCCGGAGCTGGATTTCCGAGTGGGGGGAGCAGAGGGCCACGCCGTGACACTTGCCGCGCCGGTCGAGCACCCGGCAGACTCCCGCAGCCGCTGGAAGGCCGAGGACATCGCTGCGGAAGATCCAGGGGTGGCCCCGTGACCACCGGTCGAGTCCGCGGGCGGACGCCCGAGCCGAGGGCAGACCGGTCATTCCACCCGGTCGGGCCGGAGCACGGTCGCACCGCGGAGATAGACGTGCCGGATCTCGTCGTGCCGCAGCCTGGTGTAGGCATGGACCAGGAGCCGGATGCAGCGGGGCAGGGAGCCGGGGACGGGGATCTCGGTAGAATGCAGGATCGCCACGATATTCCAGCCGTACTCCTCGGCCGCCCGCGCGGGAAAGGCGGCGTTGAGATCCGCCGTCATGGTGAAGAGCGCGCTGACGATGTCGTCGGGATGGAGGTCGTTGGCCTCGATGAGCCGGTGCAGCAGCTCGTCGGTGGCCTCGAGGATCTCCTGGGCGTCGTTGGCTTCCACGGATGTCGCACCGCGGATTCCCCTGACCTCTCTGGGATGCTGGTTGCTCATGACCGATAATTTAGAGAGCTTGCT
>JAOUIC010000010.1 GCA_029884275.1 Gemmatimonadota bacterium
TCCCGCATGGCGGCGTCGATCGCGGTGAGAACCTCCGCCGCGCTGGGGAGAGGCGATGGGCGCAGCGCGCGGAGCGGCAGCGCCACCACCCGGTCGGTCCGGAACAGGTGACCCGCATGCTCGACGCCGGGAGTCCCGACGGCGATGAACACCGCCGGTTCCTGCGACAGCGTCATGCCGGCCCGGCCCAGAACGATGGTGGGAATGTCGCTCGCGGGTGGCGTCCGGGCGGCATTGAAGCTGGAGACCCAGAGCAGGAGGTCGGTTTCTCCGCGACGTACCATCCGCTCGGCGGAGTAGTGATGGACGTCCTGGTCCGGGCTGCCGCCGGCCAGGGAGGTGCGCAGCCCGAAGCCGCTCTGCCAGAGGAGGACCGCGTCCGCGGTCGTCTCGCCCTCGCTCCCGCCCAGCGGAAGGCCGGCGAACCGAGTATGGCGGTTGAGGTCCCGGACGAACTCGCAGATGCCCTGCACCGTCAGGTCGGCCTGCGGGAAATCCAGGTCGGCCGCCATCCAGGCGATCACGCCGTAGCGCGCGGCGCGGCACCGCTCGGCCAGCTCACGCCACCGGGCCATCGGGACGCCCGCCGCCTCCGTGGCCCCGATGGTCCTGCCCCCGGCGAGCGCCTTGAGCACCGCGAAGGCCTCGTGCAGTCGGATCACCTCGCACTCGATGACCGTACTCGAAGCACCCGCGGCGCCTTCGGAACCCGGGCCGCGGCCGAGGTACACCACGTCGCACCGGCGCTCTCCGCCGAACAGCGTCTCCCGGTTGCCGATGCACCGCTCGAAGAAGCGCGGCATCCGTCGCGCGATGTCGGCGCCGGCCACGATCAGCAGGTCCGCGTGGTTGCGCACCTCGGAGAGCGTGGTGGTGATCCAGCCGCTGTCCTGGAGCACCAGCAGGTTCCGCACCCCGGCGGCGGAGTTCATGTGGTCCAGCACGGCTCCGGCCCGCTCGGCGAGCTGAGTGGCGGCCCGGGCCCCCGCGACATCGGTGGCCAGGCCCGCCAGCACCGGTTGCCTCGCCTCGCACAGCAGCCGCGCAGCCGCCGTCACCGCTTCTCCCACGGTTGCCGGCCGGCCTCCGACCCGCGCCGCGGCGCCGCCGCTCGCGGGGTCGCGCTCGAACCCCGCGACGGCCAGCGGGCAGCCGTTGGCGACGACATGGAGGCGAGGCCCGGTTGTCTCAACCACCAGGTCGTCGCATACCAGACCGCAGAAGGGGCAGGTGACGTCGTGGATCGTGCCGGGCGGCAGGGGAGCGGTTGGCATGGGCATCGGGCGTAGTGTCTGCTAAGATGAGGCAATCGGTCCGTACCGCAATGGCGTCTGTCCTTCTTCTGGCCGGTTCCGCGTGACAGCTGAGGCACCGCCCTTTCTCATCGCCGCCGTCACCGGCCGCGCGCTGGCCGAGTCGGCGGCCAGGGGCGGACACCCGGTCGTCGTCCTCGACTGCTTCGCCGACCGTGACACGGTCGCCGCAGCTCGGGCCGCCGCCGCCGTCGCCAAGCCAGGCACGATGCACTTCGATCGCACCGCGCTGCTGTCCCGGGCCGATGCCATGGCCCCGGCATCGGGCTGCGCGGGACTCGTCGTCGGGGCGGGGTTCGAAGGGCGCCGCGCGCTGCTGTCGAGACTCGCAGCCGGCCGGACGCTGATGGGAAACCCGGCCCCGGTCGTCAGAGCCGTGAAGGACCCGCGCCGGTTCTTTCCGCTGCTCGACCGGATCGGTATCCGCTACCCCGATGTTCGCCACACTCCGCCGCCGGCGCCGGCTGGCTGGCTGGTCAAGAAGGCCGGAGGGGCGGGGGGCACCCACGTCGGGCGCGCCACGGACGCCGCCGTGGGGCGTGGCACCTACTTCCAGCGGCTCGAAACCGGGCGGGTCTGCTCGGTGCTCTTTCTCTGCGACGGACATCGGGCCTTGGTGGTGGGCGTCAACCAGCAGTGGACCCGGTCCGTCGGTGCCGCCAGGCCGTTCGTCTACGCCGGAGCGGCGGGAGGCCTCGTGCTTCCGGCCGCGCTGGAGCGTGATCTGCGGATGCGGCTCGACGCGCTGGTCGCGGCGACCGGCCTGAGAGGCCTGGCGGGACTCGACTTCATCTGGCGCGATGACGCCTGGCTGGCCCTCGAGGTGAACCCCCGGCCCACGGCAACACTCGATCTCTACGACGCCGACTTTCCGCGGGGACTCTTTGACGCGCATCTGCAGGCGTGCGCCGGCCGCCTGCCTCGGGTGGAGGCGGGCGGCGGTGTCCCGCCGAGGGCGCGGGCCCACGCCATCGTCGCGGCGGAGGGCCCGTGGCGGCTTCCCGGCGAATTCACCTTCCCCGCCTGGTGCAGGGACCTGCCTCAGCCGGGGCACGCCTTCACGGCGGGCGAGCCGGTCTGCACCGTCCACGCCGAGGCTTCGGACACCGAGGCGGCGGTGACAGAGCTGCGGGGCCGGCAGCGCGAGCTCGAACGGCTGATCGCGGAGGCGCGGGCCGCCGGATGAGAGTCTTCGTCTACGAGCACGTGACCGGAGGCGGGATGGCCTCGCAGGCCTTGCCACCCCGCCTCGCCCGTGAAGCCGACCTGATGGCGCGGTCCCTCGTCGCGGACCTTGGCGACGTGCCCGGTGTCACGGTGCTGGCGAGCCGCGATCCCAGGCTTGCCCCCCTTCCCGGAGTGGAGTCGATCCCCGCAGAGCCGGGCGACGCGCCGTTGGATCTCTTCGCGCGGGGACTCGAGGCCGCCGACGCCGTCTGGCCCACCGCACCCGAAACCGGCGGTCTGCTCGAAGAGCTGGCCCGGATGACGCTCGCCGGCAACCGCTTGCTGCTCGGATGCCGTCCCGAGGCGATTCGCCTGGCATCCAGCAAGTACCGGACGGCGCACGCTCTGCGTGGCGCGGGTGTTCCCGTTGTCCCGACCTTCCGCGGGGGAGAGTCGCTTCCGCCGCGGGTTGGGGCCTGGATCGTCAAGCTCGATGACGGCGCGGGTTGTGAGGGCGCCCGGCGTGTGCCGGACTGGGAAACTGCGCGCCGCCTGCTCGCCGACGCCTCATCCGGCCCCGTCGCCCAGCCCTGGCTCGAAGGAGAGCCCTCGAGCCTCTCCCTGATCTGCTGCGAGGGTCGAGCCCGGGTTCTCTCGGTCAACCGGCAGCGGGTCCGATTCGACGGCGAACAGCCGGTGCTCGAGTCCCTCCGGATCAACGCGCTTCCGGTGCAGGAGCAGGCGCACGGTCTCCTGGCGGCGAGCATCGCGGCGGCGGTTCCGGGACTCTGGGGATGTGTCGGCGTGGACTTCATCTCCACCCCGTACAGCCCGGTCGTGCTCGAGATCAACCCACGGCTGACCACTTCATTCTCGGCGCTCCGGCAGGCCACCGGACTCAACGCTCCCGCGATGGTCC
This sequence comes from Gemmatimonadota bacterium, assembly GCA_029884275.1. Lineage (GTDB taxonomy): Bacteria > Gemmatimonadota > Gemmatimonadetes > Gemmatimonadales > GWC2-71-9 > JADJOM01. The sequence continues at coordinate 3,400 of JAOUIC010000010.1, forward strand.
TGGCGATGCTCGGGGGCGGCGGGTTATCCGCCCATCCCCGACCGCCGATCGACATCGCGGTGGACATCCCGCTGGAGGCCGCCGGTGCCCGGTAGTTCGGTGATCGGGTGGGACCTCGGCGGCGCCCACCTCAAGGCGGCCCGGGTCGGCGGCTCGGGCGCCGTCGAGGCCGTGGTGCAGCGGCCCTGTCCGCTCTGGCAGGGGATGCCCCATTTCTTCACCGCCCTCGACGAGGCGCGGTCGGTCATGGGCGAGGCGCCGGTCCACGCCGTGACCATGACCGGCGAGATGGTCGACCTGTTCAGGAACCGGGAGGAAGGTGTCCTCGCGCTGGTCGCGGCGATGCGAGAGCGGCTCCCCGGCTCGGACCTGCGCTTCTACGCCGGTCGCGACGGGTTCGTGGACGCCGCCACCGCCAGCCGGTCACCGGCGCAGGTCGCCTCCGCCAACTGGATGGCGAGTGCGGCGCTGGTCGCGGATCGGTTGCAGGAAGGCCTGCTGATCGACATCGGCAGCACCACGACCGACCTCGTGCCGGTCTCGGGTGGCGCGGTCGCCGCCGTGGGCGCCGATGATGCGACCCGCCTGGTCGCCGGGGAACTGGTCTATACCGGCGTGGTGAGGACGCCGCTGATGGCGCTGGCGGAACGAGTGCCATTCGCGGGGGACTCCGTGCCGCTGGTCGCGGAGTATTTCGCGACTGCAGCTGACGTCCACCGGCTGCTCGGGACGTTGCCCGAGGGGGCGGACCAGCATCCGGCCGCCGACGGCGGACCCAAGACCGTCGAGGGAAGTGCCCGCCGGCTGGCGCGGATGATCGGCCGGGACATGGAGTCGGCGCAGCTCACCGCCTGGCGGGAGCTGGCAGGGTGGCTGGCCGCGGCGCAGCGCCGCCGGATCGATGAAGGCTGCGCTCTCGTCATCTCGCGGAGCGGCCTGTCGGGTGACGCGCCGCTGGTTGCGGCGGGGGTTGGGCGGTTTGTCGTCCGCGCGCTCACCGCTGCCAGGGGCCGGCCGGTACTCGACTTCGGGAACCTGGTTCCGGCGAATGTCGCAGTCCGGCCGCTGATCGCCGATTGCGCCCCCGCCGTGGCCGTGGCCTGGCTCGCGGCTCGCGAGTCAGCCTGAGGCCGCCGGCAGGCCGAGCCGGCGGCGAGCCTGGTCGGGCGTGATGGCCCGCAGGTGGTCCAGCGCCGTTCCCGAGGCCTCACGCAGTCGCATCCCATCGGTGATGCTTCGGCTGGCGCCTCCCGCCAGGCCATCCGCGATGATCGCTGCGCCCTGTGCTCCTTCCTTCGCGACCGAGGCGAACCCCCCGAGCCGCCGCACCGGCGCAATGGCCGACAGTCTCCGCTCGAGCGGTTCCCGAATCTCCGGACGAAGTACCTGCCGCCCCGAGAGCAGGATTTCGTCTGGTCCGGGAAGCGTGGCCGTGAGCGCCAGCACCGCCTTGTGGGCACCCTCGACATAGCCGTCCAGGTCGTCGGGCCTCCCCTCCGATACTCCGCCACGGAACAGCATCTCCTTGGTGACCTGACCGGCCAGAAACGCCACTTCGCCATCCCACGCGCCACCCGACCGCCACCCGATCGGCCCGCTGGTTCCGCCGATGCCATCAACGATCTGGCCGTTCGAGACCGCCACGGCCGCGGTGAAGGCGCCCCCGAGTTCGAGCAGGATGAACGACGAGCTCCCGGAACGGCGCGCCTGGTCCCAGATGCCGAGCGCCGCGACGGCGACCTTGTCGGCGGTGCCGAGGTCGACGCGGTTGGTCTTGCGGTGGGCGGGTACGGTCACGAGGTGGATGACGCCGGGGGTGAAGATGACTGGCAGGTCGGCGCTCGCGAGGAGCCGCGACAGTCGTCCCAGCCCGCCGATGCCTCCCGAGTCACCCTCGCGGGAGAGGAACGCCAGCCGGAGGTCCGCCTCGGTGGCGTTGGCGGCCATGACCAGTGGCAGGCCGTAGCCGGAGGGACCCGCGATGAGGTCCAGGGGCCCCTGTTCCTGAAGCAGTCGAACGAGGCTCTCGGGTGCGGCGAGGGCCTCGCGGGTGGGAAAGGTCCGGTCCAGCCAGAGCTCCCCATCCGCGAGGCCCACGATGTCGATCGAGACGGTGCCCGGATCGATGCCGAGGACGCGGGGCATGAAGCCTTGCCCTACTTCTTCTTCACCATCTCCCGCGCGATGTCGGCGATCGTCTCGGCGTCCAGCACCTGGTCGTTGCGCTCGAACAGCCGACCGATGCAGCGCTTGTGCAGCTTGGTCTTGAAGTTCCCCACGCCGAATGCGCCGAACACCGTGACGCCGTGGCGCACCTCACCGGCATCCTGGACCTCGACGCCCTCAATGCCGAGCGGCGGCACGGCGTTGAGGTCCACGGCGACCTTCAGGGTCGGGTGCCCGGCCCACGCCTTGTGCGCCACCATCTGGATGCCGGCGGCGCCGCTGTTCACCAGCACCTCGACTCCGTCGAGAAGTTCACCCACGGTGGAGGGGTCGCTCAGCGTCTTCGCCTCCACGGGCACCTCGAAACGCGCATTGATGAACTGCCGCGCCTTCTCGCCCTGTTCCGGCTTGCGCGAGGTGATGGTCACGTGGGCCCCATCCTTGGCCAGCAAGCCGGCCGCGCGCTGGCCCACCGGACCTGTACCGCCCAGAATGAGCACCTTCCGCCCCTTCAGGTTGCCCAGCGTCTGTTCCACTTTCACCACCGCCGCGACTGCCGTGGTGTTCGACCCGTTCGAGTCGAGCATGACCGAAACAGTGAGCGGGTGGAACATCGCATCCTGCGCCATCGCCAGGAGCTGCTCCCCCTGGGACATGTTGTTGCCGCCGATCCAGACTGCGGTGTGGCGCAGGTCCTTGGGGCCGCGGGTGAAGATGCACCCGTGGACCAGGTCACGGACATCCTCGGGGGTCACGCCCCCGTAACTCATGATCTGCTCCGCGCCGCCATCGTAGGCCACGACCTGGTCGAACACCGACGGGAGGCGGGAGGAATCGAGTTGCAGCAGGAGATTTCGCATGGCGGAATAGGCTTCGGGTCTGAGGCTGGGTGGAAAATGACTGAGGGGCGAATCCGCCGCGACCCGGAGGTCGCGGCGCACCCGCCCCTCGATCACTCTCGCAGGTCGGGCTTACGCGTTGTCCACGCCGGAGAAGGGGTGGCGCGCGGTCTTGGAGCCGCTAAGCACGGCGTCCACCGTCGGCTGACCCTTCAGGGCGCGCTCAATGGCTTCCTTGGTCGCCTGATAGTTGAACTGGTAGATCTTCTTGTCGTCCGCGGCCTGCCAGTGGATGAACACGCCGACCGCGATGCACCAGTCGTTGGCCTTGTCCTTCGGGATCACGCCCGACGCGACGCTGTCCACGACAGCGCGCGCCACCGCGGCCTGGGCCGGACCGAACATCTGCACCGCCTGCTTGGCGCCCTTGATCGTCACCTTGTTGAACAGGATGGTGTCGGGCTTGCAGGCGAGGTTCGGGGCAACCACTGCGAGCAGGGTGGTGAATCCGTCCTTGTTGTTCACGAGCGCATTGCAGAAGGCCGCGCCCGCGTGGCCGCTCTTGCTGCCGATGATCAGGTCGATGTGGGCAATCTCGTTGCCGTCGCCGACCAGCGACTCACCGATAAAGAAGTCCGCTGCCATACTAGCCTCCATCTGCGGGGATGTGAAAAAGGAGAGGAGTTCTCGCCACATCGACATGGTTCAGTCCACGACCGTGGGGGAACTGCATTGGTGGCCGGCCCCTACGCAAGGCGTCGTATGGACGGCCGGATCCCCTTCGCATACGCCGGGGTGCGTCGGGAGTCGAGAAGATGTCCGGAGGATTGGAGGCTGTCAAGATCAACCGGTTTGGCTTTGAGGACACCTCGGGCCCCGGTCTGTCCCGCATGGGGGACGGTCCAATTTGCCCCGCTCCCGCTAACCCGCTGTCCAGTCATGACCTACAGCAATGGCATGGCTCTCGCCTCTATCGCCGTCATCCCCATGCTTGTGAGGCAATCAATGCGAACGATTCCCTTGGTTGTCGCCCTGGTCACCGCGGTCCCGTCCGCATCGGCGTCACAGGTCGTGTTCGCCGACATCCACATCGGGAGCGGTCCGGTTCAGGGCCGTGTCGTCATCGGGCACCCAGGCCACTACCACGCCGCGCCTGTCGTCGTCAGCCGCCACCACACCCATCGCCACGTCTGCCGGCCCGTCGCGGTCCGGTATGGATTGCATACCCGCGGCCATAATCATCACCGCGCCACGCTGTGGTTCCATCCAGCGTCAGCGCGGTATTACGACCATCGTCATCCGGATTCCCACGGGCTACACCGGGTGAGCGTCTGGGAGGATGGGGGGCGGTACTGGCGCAACTAGCGGGTTCATCTGAATGGGGTGAGTCCTGTCCTCACACGGCCTCTTACAGGCTCACCCAGCAGGCACCGGGCTCCCCGCCCGGAGCCGGCAACCCCGCCTCAAGCGGGGTTGTTTTTTGTCGGCGGGCGGGCCTATCGGATCACGATTTCGAGGCCGGAGAGGCTTTCCCCGTCCTCGTCCGCGTGGATCGTGAACCCGATCGGATCGGAGGCCGCCTCGAGGAAGGCCAGGCACTGGGTCTCGACCGAGAGGGTCCATTCGCCTGGCCGGATGCCAATGGCGTAGAACGATCCATCCGAGAAGGTGGACAGGGTGCGCACTTCGCCGGTGGCCTTGTGAGTGGCCGTCAGCACGACGCCAGCCGTGACCCCCGCGCGAGGGCTCTGGCTGCCGCCGGCCCAGACGACCCGGCCCTCGATCACGCCGCCGGGCACGATGGGGATGTCCAGTCGCCGGTACCGATTGGGCGAGAGCTCGACCGCCGCCATCGGGATCGACGGGACCCACAGCGGGGAGGGCAGGGTGGCGCTGTCCACATGCACCGGCGTGGGTTCGAACGGCACCAGGTCCCAGAAACGGTAGCGTCCCTTGGAGTCGCTCACGCCGAACCCCCGTCCGATGATCACGCGGGCGCCGGGAATGAGTGGCTCACCTTCCTGAAACTCCCCGTCGGCGTTCTGGTCGAGGAAGACCCGGCCGGTCAGCCCGCCGCGCTGCCTGGCCGGCGTCCCCGAGAAGTCCATCCCGCTCCGCCCCGGGTTGTAGATCGCCGATCCCGAGATGTACTCCGAGCCGGAGGCTGCCCCGTGACCCGCCGTCACCGTGGTGTAAGACCGGACGGTCGGGAGCTCGGCGGCGATGAGCATGGTGAACGTCGCCCCGCCGGTGTTGTACCAGGAGGTGCCGGCCTCCGTGCGGAGGCCGCGCAACAGCGGCATGCCCAGAAACACTGAGGCGTTCGACATCCCCGTGCCAGCCTCGAACTCGAGATTGCCCCGTGCCGTGAGGTTGCCCAGCGGTCCCGGCAGGCCCGGCCTGGGCAGCATGAAGCTGTTGATCCCGACGAAGGTCCGGTTGAACTGGGACCCGGGGTTGACCACCTGCCGTTCGAACCGGACGGACGGGATCACCCTGACCCCCGCCCACTGGGACGACACGCCGATCCGGCCGCTGTTCAGGTGGCCGGTCGCGGTCCCGACCCTGTCGAGGCTTCCCTCCAGATAGGTCGCCCCCAGACGCGGGATGGGGCGCCAGAAGCCGTAGAGGGTGAACTGGTTCTCCCGCCCGTCCGGGGTCAGGATGGGCTGAGTCGCGTCCCCGACGAACTGGTTCGCCTCGAGCAGGAGCTGGAGATCTACCGAAGGCTCGAGGCGGACGGCGCCCCGGAGCACCGCGTTCGCCACCGCCTCCGCTTCCAGCGTCAGCCGGTTGCTGATGGCGCCCGTGATCCCGACATACGGATGGGAGAGGTTGCCCACGCTGTCACGCCAGAACTGGTCGAGCCCGGCGCGGGCCGACCAGCGGTTCGAGAGGCCGTAGCGCAGATCCACGTTGGCGGTGGCCTCGCAGCGGTCGGTCCGGCAGGCGCCGGCGGAGAGGCCGTACTCGAAGGTCCGCTGCTGCAGCAGGTCGGGCCGGATCCGGTAGGCCTGGTTGAACTCGCGGATTTCGCCGAAGGGGCCGTAGGCCACGAAGTCCACCGGATTCTCGCCGTACTGGACTGGCAGGTCGAAGGAGAACTGCCCCAGGGCGTTGACCGAGTCAAAAGCGATGAGTCGGCCTCCGCGATACGCCTCGAGAGTCCAGCCGCTCCCCAGCTGCCCGGTGAAGGGGATTGAGCCGAAGAGTGAAGGCCGGACGTAGGGGCTGTTGCTCAGCGTGGCGCCGCGGACGCTGCGCCCGCGTGGGCCGGTGGAGTAGCCGTCACCGAGTGTGGTCTGGCTGAGCCATCGGCTCTCGCGCCAGACCCCGGTCCAGGAGACGTCCGCGCGCGGGCCTTCGCCCGGCGCCTGGCTCTGCAGTCCGAGCGAGAAGGCGCCGCCGAAGACGTCGAGGCCCACCGAGGTGGCGTAGGCGGATGCCTCGACGCCTGAGGTCGGTGCCAGGAGTGAGTAGTCCACCACCAGGCCGCGGATGCCCGATCGCGGCAGGTCATACCGCACCGCATGGAGTTCCGGCTCGGCACCACTGGTCATTCGGGACGCGAGCATCGCTTCTCGGCGCATGCGCCGGGCGACCGGCAGGCTGGTCGGGTCGAGCAGGGTGACCTCGAGGTCGGGCCATGACACGGCCCACTCGAGGCCGAGTGCGGCCCGGAGGGTCTGGGCCCCGACAAAGATCTCCTGCCCGGTGGCGACCAATTGCGTCTCGCGGATCGCGGTCTTCTCGCGGCCCACCTGCAGCGTGCGTTGAACGGGGTCGAGGATGAAGCGCAGGTTGCCGGGCTGGAGCAGCCCCTCGAGCGTACCGTCGGGGAGCGGGTCGATCCTCAGTTCGGCCAGGTCGAAGAACGACCGGATCGGGATCAGCACTTCCTCGCCCAGGCGGTAGGCCTCCACGGTGCGCTCTGCGATCCGGCCGAGCCGCAGTTCGACCAGCACCGGCTCGGCGACACTCTCCTGGGCCTGAAGCACAAATGCCGCCGGACCCGACAGCAGCCCGGACAGCAGGAGAGTGAGCGCCGCGCGGTGCGCCGGGTTCACGGCAATCGGACCTCCACCGAGTCGCGCAATGGCGGCGCGCGCAGCAGCAGTTCTGGGCTGATGTCGGGTCGCTCGCTCAGAAACTCGAGCCGCAACCGGTACGGCCCGGCGGGCAGGGCGGCGGTGCCCAGCGCGAAGGTCGGCTCGACTTCGTAGTAGACGGCGATCGGTTCCTCGAAGCTGGCCGCCGCCTTTCCGTCCGGTCCGAGCAGGGTGCCCTTCGCGGTGCCGATGTAGGCCGCGGTCCCCTGGCGGGTCAGTTTCGCACTCACCATCAGCGAATCACCGGCGGTCGTCGACGTGATGTCGCTGACGCCGAGCCCCGTCTTCAGGGCGCCTTTGCGGTAGGTGAGCGGGAGGATGCTCCGGATCTCGATGTTGAATCCGATGCTGATGCCGTCGCTGTCCGCCTCGCCGGCCGGTGCCGCTCCACCCTTGGCGCTGACCACCAGGCGGGCCCAGTATTCGCCATCGGGCAGGCCCTGCGGCGGCCGGGCGAGCAGGCGCACCGTCTGCCGCTGCAGCGGGGCGATCAGCATCCGCTTGGGGAAGGCCTCGATCCAGCCGGCCGCCGAAGGCATGGATGCGTCCAGCGAATCCGGCGTGAACAGGGTGAGCTGACCAACCGAATCGGTCACCGGGTAGGCGAAGATCGACGCGATCGCGATCTCGACTGAAGTCGCCCCGGGATTGTAGAGGGTGATGGAGGTGCTGCGAGTACGGTGATCGATGTAGATCGCATGTGGGGCGATCACCACGCCCTGCGCCCCAACAGGTTGAGCGTCGAGGGCGAACAGGGTGGCCGCGGCCGCCAGGGCGCGTCCGAGCCTCAGAAGAACGTCGCGGTGAGTACCACCGGTGCGGTGTAGTTGCCGCTCGCCGTCGCGGCTGCCGGCGTCACCCGCCCGCCGAGGTAGATGTTCGCGTCGGCGGAGCCGGTGAACCGGTAGTTCAGCAGGCCCCCGGGGTTGAAACTGCTCGGCACGCTGCCCGGCGCCGTGCCCAACACGAACGCGTCGCCGTTGCGGAAGCTGATCGGCATCGTCCCGCCGCCCCCGACCCGATTGAGCGTCGCGGGCAGGGTGAGGCGCACCCGCGCTCTCCCCCCCGTCACGTACCGGAGATAGAACTGACCGCTCTTCACCGGGTCGCCCGGTGCCACTGTCGCGGGCACTCCCGCGATCACGATTCCAAACGAGAGGTCCCGAACGCCCGAAACCTGCGTCTGCCCGGCGAGGGGCCGGGCCAGCAGGCAGGCTGTGAACAGCAGGAAGGTGACGCATCGAGGCATTCGGATTCCCCGGGGTGGCCTCACGGGTGGGATTGGTGCAAGATAGTGGCACCGTCCGCACCCGTGAGTTGCCCCGTCAGGCGTTCGCCGGCTTAGAAGTAGGCCGCGTTGAGAGTGACGTTGGCCTGATACAGCCCGGCGGGCTGAAGGCCGGCGGGCGACACGGTGCCGCCCACGTAGACGTACAGCGCGCCGGCGACGAAGTTAGCCGATGTGGTTCCGGCGGACGGCGTGAAGCCGGTGCAGCCGGCCTGGTTGGCGATGGTGTTGTGGCAGCCGTCCCAGCTGCCGATCGGCAGGGTGTTCGCGCCGCTCGCCAGATTGGCGGGAAGCGTGAAGGAAACGTTGACGTTCGCACCAGTGACGCCGGTCAGGTCGAACCGGCCAGCGGTGGCGCCCGAGGCAGCGGCGACACTCTTGTTGACGCCCGGGAGCACGTTGCCGAAGTCCAGCTCAGCGCCCTGCGCGATGGTGATCGGCGCCAGCACGGTGGCCTTGGCGTTGATGTTCCCCGACTGCGCTTCCGCCGAGACGGCGGTCAGGCTCATGGCGGCCGCTAGCGCGACCGCATACTTCATCGAATTGCTCATTGCCGTACCCCCTGTGGGTGATGTGAATGACGCCGCCGACCGTGTCAGTTCGGAAAATGGCCCTGCGGCGGGATGGGCTTTGGCAACCCTTGTGCCGTGCGTTCAATAGCCACGAGCAACGGTAGGTAAACTCTTCAGAAATAAGCGGTTCGCTATGTTCGATTCTTAGACAGTACCAGGTGTCTTCTCCACAGTCACTGCGCGGCAGGAGTCCCTATGCAAGTGACACAACAGCAACCAGTTCAGGCCCGGTCGCTACCCCCGTTCCGGGAACACATCCACGGAACCGCCGCCGGGGCGCGCCCCGGCCCCGGTCCACGGGCCCAGGTGGGAGTCGCCAGGGTGCTGCTCCTTGCCCTGGCCCTCTCGCTGCCTGCCCCCATAACGGCGCAAATCCGGACGACCGTGCAGGCTCGGGCGAGGGTGCTTGCGGTGGGCCCGAGCAGGGACGCCATCGCGGCTGGAGTTGGCGCGGCAGCTGTCGGGCAAACCGTCGTCCGGTCGTCGCTCGCGACGATACGGGTCAGCCCCTCGTCCGCGCAGGCGGTCGTCGCCGCTGACCGGTTCCAGCGCAGGCGCCCGCTGGCAGTCAGGATCGATTTCCTGCGAAACTGAGCGGAGGCAGTGGGGCGGTGTGCGGGCCGCCCTTACATTGGAGTGTGCACCCCACCCGCGATCACCTCCTCCCTCCCGATCCCGACGCCTTCCGCCGCGCGGTCCACCCCCGGGGCCGGATCATCGTCATCGCCCCCACCCGCGCGGCCTGTGAGACCATCGAGCTTGGCCTGGGTCTAACCGGGATCGAGACCCTGCTCGACCGGGAGCACGGGGCCGAGATCCGCGCGCTCGCCGTGTCCGGCCGCGGCTTCGGCATCGTCGCCGGCACCGGCACCGGCAAGACTCTCGCGATCCGCCCCATCGCCGAGTCCATCCTGCAGGTTCCGCTTCAGGTCGGTGTGGTGAACCGCGAGC
>JAOUIC010000334.1 GCA_029884275.1 Gemmatimonadota bacterium
GGGAGTGTACCTGATCAGGAAGCGCCCCGGGCTCGCGGGGCGCTTCTTCGCCTTCGCCGGCTGAACCGGTCGGAGGATTCCGGAGGGGGTTGCCCGGCCACGGGTCGTCTGGTCATCATTCCGGCCCGCGACCCTCACACCACCTGGAGAGATTCGATGTCGAAGTCCGCCCTGCCCCGCATGGTCCGCCCCGCCCTGCTCGCGCTCACGATGGCCCTGCCAACGGTGGGCATCCCCCGGCAGGCCGCCGCCCAGGACATCATGAGTTCGGTGTCAGACAAGCACATGGAGTCCGTGCTGAACGACATGGACATCGAGTTCAGCAAGGGAAAGAGCGAGCACAGCTGGCGGGTGAAGCTGGCCGGCTACAACGCGCTGCTGATCATGGCGAACGACAACACCGACGCCCAGCTCTACATCGCGTTCGGGGACAAGACGGTGGGCGCCGGCAAGATGAACGAGTGGAACAAGACCAAGCGGTTCGCCCGGGCCTACTCCGATGACGACAGCAACCCGGCGCTGGAGTCTGACCTGGACTTCGCCGGCGGCGTGACCGACGACGCCATCAAGGCCTGGATCAAACTGTACGAGACCTCGGTCACCTCGTTCGTGAAGTACCTGAACAACTAGCACCGCCTATAGCACGGCCTACCAGGTGAGCCCCTGGTCGGGGCTCCGGTAGATCATCGCGCCACTGCCCCCTACGACGACGGTCCGGGCGTCGGGGAAAGCCACCGCTGCCAGGGCTTTGGTCGTCCCGGTGGGACGGGCGCGCCAGGTCTGCCCTCCGTCCTCGGTCCGCAGGATAGCGCCCTTGTCGCCCACCGCGGCGCCCAGCCTGGCATCGGCGAATGCGACCGACCGGAGGTCCACATTGGTGGGGGCGGTCACCGGCGACCAGGTGGCTCCGCCGTCGCCGGTGCGGAGAATCGTCCCTCCATCTCCCACGACAAACCCGGTGGTCGCATCGACCATGGCGATCGAGTAGAGGTCCGAACTGGTGCCCGACTTGAGCTGTCGCCAGAGCCGCCCGCCGTCGGCAGTGCGCAGGATGGTCCCACCAACGCCGACCGCGATGGCGACGTCCTCGTCGATCAGCACTGCCGACAGCAGCGTGCCCGAGACCCCGCTCCGGAACTCGCGCCAGGTGTCCCCGCCGTCGCCGCTCCTGAGCACCATCCCGTACCGGCCGACGGCGAGGACCTGCTGCCCATGGGAGGCGAGGTGGAAGATGACCCCAGCTGAGCTGCGCTCGATGCTCGACCAGGTGGCGCCGCCGTCGCTGGAACCGAACAGCGCCCCGCCAGTGCCCGCCGCCAGCGCCCGGCGCGGAGTGAGCCAGGTCGCCGTGAGCATCCGGACGCTCTTCTTGAGGTCGAGCGCCACCGGAGTCCAGGTGGCCCCGCCGTCGACGGTACGGCTGAGGAGCCCGCCGCTTCCCACGGCCAGGCCGGTGCGGGCGTCGCCGAACGCAAGCTCGGAGACGAACGCGGTGTCATCCCCGATCTGGACCCTGATGGGCACCGACGCGGAGGGCGGCGATGGCGGTGGCACCGACTGCCGCCCCGGCGCGGGCGGCGGGCTCGACTGGGCCACTGCCGGCTGGCTGGCTGTGACCAGTGGCTGAGACCTGGGAGGCGCGCCGCCGGCGGGCGTGGGGACCGCCGGCTTCGACGTGTCCGGCTGCACCGGTGTCACGGTCGTCGTGTCGCGCGTCGCTGCGGCCGGCGGGGACGAGTCCGGGCGCGCCGCGAGCTGCGCCGTGCTGTCGGGCTGAGCGGGCGGCGCCGACCCGGCACCCGCCGCCAGCGGCGAGCCGGGAATCCGGCTCAGGCCCGTGACGGCGGCCGAGAGGACGGCCAGGATGGCGAAGGCCTGGAACCAGGGATCGGAGCGGAGCGGTCGCATGCTCATTCCGCCTTGGAGATCGAGAGGGTGCGGTCGGGGGCGACGCCGAGCCAGACTCGCTTGGCCCCCTCGTCACGGGCCCTGATGATGGCGTCCTTGGTCACGTCCTGGAGGTACGCGCCCAACTGTCGCACGCCGTACTCCTTGAAGGTCTCGTTGCCCTCGACCGCACTGAGGATCACCTCCGGCGAGGCGTGCGCCACCTCCAGGCCGTATTCCTTCCAGTGCGCCGCCAGCTGCAGGCAGGCCACCTCCGCCACGTGCATCGGGCTCAGCTCGTCCATCAGGTAGATCCCGGTCCAGCGCGCCAGGAACGCCTTGTCGAACCCGCCCTGATCGGCCAGCACGTCGCGGCTCTGCCCCAGCCAGGTGGCAGTGTCTCTGGATTTCTCCCGCACCTGACGGAGGCCCGGCACGCCGGCGTTGCAGGTGGCGAAGAACACCGTGCCACTGAAATCCACCAGCTTGCCGGAGCTCTTCTCGCGGCAACTGCCGGCGTCGAGCACGTCGTACAGACAATGCTGCACATCCCGGTGGGACTTCTCGATCTCGTCGAAGATCACCACCCGGTAGGGGTTCTCCAGCAGCGGCCGGGTGAGCGTGCCCCCGACCTCGAAGCCTGGCACCCCGGGCGGCGGGCCCAGCAGGGTGTACACGTCGTCGGCGTGCTTGTACTGGTTCATCCGGATCACCACCGGCTTGGACTCGGGGAAGAGTGCCTGCCCGATCAGCGTGGCCAGAAACGTCTTGCCGGTGCCGGTGGGACCGACCAGCAGGAACGCGCCGATGGGGCGCCCTGGCTTGGCCAGCCGGAGCCCGCGCTCCAGGTCGGAATAGACCACGTCGATGACCGCGTCCTGGCCCCGGATGTTCTCCTTGAGCCAGGGGAGGAACCGCTTCAGCTGCAGCTGATTGAGCCGGCTATGATCCACCAGGTGCGCCTTGCCGGCCTCGCGCCGCGCCTCGAGCCGGTGCCGTGTCGCGATGACGATGATCCCCACCAGCGACAGCGCCAGGATCCCCGGCGCGATCAGCGGGCTCACCTTGTTGAGCCCCACGACCGCGCCGGTCAGCACCACCACCAGCATCAGCAGCTGCAGCGGCGGGAGCGCCTGCGATTGGGTCTGGCTCATTGGATGCTCACGCTCCAGTCGTCGCTCTGGCCCACCGCCATGACGCTGCTCCGGATCTCCCCCATGGAGGTGGTCACGCCGAACGTCACGCCGCCGCCGCCGTCTTCCATCGCTACCACGTGGACCTGCGCGGTCGAACCGGCGGGAAGCGGGACCAGCAGGTCCTGGCCTGCCGACGTCAGCAGCACCCGACCGTGCGACGCGCCGTTCACGAACACCTCGACGACATCACCATCCTCCACCACGTCGTCCAGCACGTGCAGGGAGT
>JAOUIC010000336.1 GCA_029884275.1 Gemmatimonadota bacterium
ACTGAGCCGCCCCGCAGCCAGACGCCGGTGGTGGACAGCTCGGTGATGGCCAGCTACGGCGCCACCTTCGAGATCGAGCCCCGCCTGGTGGCGACCGACCCCGAGCGGGAGCGGGAGATCCTCGATCTCATCGGGCTCGGGCCGAACGGACGGCCCTGGGACTGCCGGGCCTGCGGCTTCGAGAGTTGCGCCGCGTTCGCGCGGGCAGCCGCGGTGGGCCGGGCCGCGATGCGGCAGTGTACGCCGTACCAGACCCAGCGGAAGGAAGTGGCGGAACGGGATTCCGCGGTGGATGGTCTCACCGGCGTGGCGGCCTACCGGATCCTGACCGACCGGTTGCAGCATGAGGTCGAGCGCAGCAAGCGCAGCCTGGAAGGGTTCGCGGTGCTGTTCATCGACCTGGACTTCTTCAAGCAGGTCAACGACACCTACGGCCACGAGGCGGGGAACGATGTGCTCCGTGCGGTGGCGGGTGAGATCAAGCAGGCCATCCGTGCCTCGGACCTCGTGTCGCGTTATGGCGGCGACGAGTTCGTGGTGATCCTGACCCGGACCGACCTGGCCGGCGCCAACCGCGTGGCCGAGGCAATCCGCGCGGGCATCGAGGGAGTGGGCCGCCGGCTGGGATACCCGGCCGGGCTGGTGACGGCCAGCATCGGCGTGGCGGAATACGACGTGCGGCGACCGCACGAGGGCGATCTCCTGGTGCAGGCAGACCGGGCTCTCTACCAGGCCAAGGCGGCGGGACGCAACGCCGTCGCCTGACCAGTGGCGACCAGAGACGAGCGAGCGACTGTGACGGGACCATCTCCACTCAGACAGCCTGACGTTCTTCCCGCTGGCCGGGGAGGCGGCGGTGTGCTGGACAGCTCCCCCGATCCCTGGGGGGTGCGGCGCGCCGAGAACCTCCTCACCAGCCTCGAGGGGGTGCTCTCCGCCCGGGTGGTGACCACGCCGCTGGGCGAGGTCAGCGAGGTTCACGTCCTGGCGCAGGCCGGCCTCCAGCCCAAGCAACTGGTGCGCAACATCGAGTCGGCGCTGCTGGCCCAGCTCGGTCTCAAGGTGGACCATCGCAAGATCAGCATCGCCCAGACCGCCGACGTGCGGCCCATCGAGGTGGTCGAGAAGGGCGTGGCGCGCGACCGCGCGATGCGGCGGGCGGCGCTGTTCGAGTCGCTGTTCGTCTCTCCCGGCAAGCGGCCCCACCGGGTGCTCATCACGGTCGGCCTCTCCTTCGCGGGCCGCACGGCCACGGCGGAGGAGGAGTCGAGCGACACGCCGCGGAGCAAGGTGGAAGCGGCTGCCCGGGCGGCGATCCATGTGCTGGACCAGCTGCTCTCGGACCACTCGGTGGCGCTCGAGGGAGCCAAGATCATGGAGGCGTTCGACCGGGAGTTCGTGATGGTCGCGGTGCAGGGGCTGGGGGGCCGGGAGGCGGTCCTGCTGATCGGCACGTCGGAAATCAAGGAAAGCGCTGAGCGGGCGGCGGTGTTTGCCGTGCTCGATGCCACCAACCGGTGGGCAGAGGCTCGGCGCCCCACCTAGATGCGGGAGGCCCGGCCGCGGATGCGGCGGGGCTCTGAACATTCACGGAGGTGCACGCCTTACACGGACAAACACGGCAGCGGTCCTGGTCCCTGAGCGCGGTAGGGTAGCGGAGTACAGCGGACAACAGGACAGCGGAGCGTCGGCTGAGCCATAGCGGGGTTCGGCTCCTTCCCGAGGGTAATCCATTACTCGAGCAAGGAGACGCTCAATGTATACAAGCGTTTTTGCCCTGGTCGCGGCGTTTGCCGCGCGAGCTGCGGTGAGGATCTTCACCGCGTCCGAGGGTTTCAACTGGGTCTAGTCTGAGACTAGGAGCGCTGCCGTACTGACTACTATGGACTTGAAAGCGCGAATCAGAATTCTCGTTGCGGTCGTCACCGCCAGTGCACTGGCGGTGGGCTGGTCAGCTTGGGAAACCCACGAGCCATTCCCTGGCATGTGGGCGCTCTCGGTCTTTGTCCTCGCTTCGTTCCTTGTCGAATTCACTAGTACTCCGGTGAACTTGGGGGTGGCGGGCTCCACCTCTTTCGTCATCCACATTGCTGGAGGGCTCCTTTTCGGGAGCTTCTGGGGCGGTCTGATCGCGGCCCTATCGACTCTCCTTTCGCAGATCAACTCCCGCTCGCCAGCCATAAAGGTCATCTTCAATACATCGCAGCGGGGACTCTGTGTTGCGGTTGGAGTGCTCCTCTATCAAGGACTGGGTGGACAAGTCGTTCCCCAATACCTCACCCCACTGGGGCAACTCGCCGAGCCAAGTGCTCAACGTGATCTCGCTCTCTTCTTTGTTTTCGCCTTCAGCTACTTCGCGATCAATGCGGTCCTAATCAGTGGTGCTGTGGCCATCAGTACCGGCCGTTCCTTCCGCGAAGTCTGGGATCTGAACGCTCGCGGGGTATTCGGCTACGATATCGCCGCCAGCACCCTGGGCATCGTCCTCGCGTTCATTTACACGGCATCGGAACGGACCCTCGGGTTCGGCTCCCTCGGGTTCATCGCGGTGCTGGCCCCGATGCTGGTCATCCGGCATGTGTACGGACTGTACCGGCGGCTGCAGACCTCGGGGCGGGAGCTTCTCGACCTGATGGTCAAGGCCATCGAGGCCCGTGACCCGTACACCTCGGGGCACTCGGTGCGGGTGGCCACGCTGTCGAAGGCGATCGCCTACGAGCTCAACCTCTCCCCCGAGCTGGTGGAGGAGATCTACACGGCCGCGGTGCTGCACGACGTCGGCAAGATCCACGAGGAGTTCGCGCCCCTGCTCCGCAAGGAGTCGAAGCTGACCCCCGAGGAGACCGCCCTGCTCCAGACCCACGCGGTGCGGAGCGCCGACCTGGTCGGCATCATCTCCAACTTCCGGGGCCGGGTCCAGGATGCGGTGCGGAGCCATCACGAGCGGTGGGACGGCGGCGGCTACCCCGACGGCCTGCCGCAGGACCAGATCCCGCTCGGCGCCCGCATCATCATGATCTCCGACACCGCCGACGCCATGATGACCGACCGCCCCTACCGCAAGCGCCTGCCGCTCGACGCCGTAGTGGCCGAACTCCAGCGGCACCGCGGCACACAGTTCGACCCTGCGCTGGTGGACATGGTGGTGAATTCAGTGACCATCCGGCGGACGATGGCCGACATCGAGCCGCTCTCGCGCAGCGGGCTGCCCGAGGTCACCGATGGCGGTTCACTCCGGATCGGGACCCGGCTGGCCAAGGTGGCGGGACGCGGCCGGGCTGCGTGGCCGCGCATTCGGTCGT
>JAOUIC010000337.1 GCA_029884275.1 Gemmatimonadota bacterium
GGTGTCGCTCGCCGGCGGGCCGGCCAGCCCGTCGCCGTTCACCGCCACGACGTCGTAGCGATAGGTGGTGTTGCCGGCGAGGCCGGTGTCCTGCCAGCTGGTGGCGCCGGTGCTGTCCACCAGGCTCCCATCGCGACTGATGCGGTAGCGGGCGATGCCGCTCTCAGGGTCGCTCGCCGCGCCCCAGGCGAGCCCGATGGCCGAACTGCCCAGCGCTGTGGCGCGGAGCGACGCCGGCGGGCCCGGCGGAGTGGCGTCCCGCGTCCGCGCGGTGGCGGTGCCCATCGGTCCCTCGACGCCGGCGCTGGTCACGGCCCGCACGCCATAGGTGAACCGGGTGAACGGCGGGAGGCCGGTGTCCTGCCAGCTCTGCGCGGTGGTCGAATCCACCAGCACGCTGCCGCGGAAGATCCGGTAGAAGGCAACGGCCTTGGGCGGCGCGAGGATGGTCCAGCCGAGTGAGATCTCGGAGGTGCTCATCACGGTGGCGACCAGCGTCGGCGGTCCGGGAGCGGGGCAATTGATGCTGAAGGCGACCAGGGTGGAGTCCCAGGCGCCGACCGTCACCGTCGCGGCGTCGCCCTGCGAGACGAAGCAGGCGGGGTCCACGTCGGCCAGGCGCACGACCCGGCTCCCCGGTGAGGCGCCGGTGAAGCCTTGCGTCGCTCCCGAGCCGATCTGTCCCAGCCGCACGCCGTCCAGCTGGACATCGAATCCGTCCGCATCGCGGCCCGGGCCGGTGGTGGTAGTCCGCACGAAGAGCCGCTCGACGCATGTCACCGGGAAGTCGGCGAGGGCGGTGTCGCCCGGGAACACCGTCACCTGGCGCTGGCCGCCGGCGACGCTGCAGCGGTTGCCGGGGAGCGTGAGCGTCACGGTATAGCCGCCGGTGGCGCCGCTCGCGCTGTAGAGCGGCACCAGCCCGGCGAAGGTGGCGGTGCCGTTGGCAGGGACCGGCGTCGTGCCTGACATCACGATGCGGGGGTCAGCGGGAGTGACCGACACGCTGTACGGGGCCGGCCCGCCGGCCGTCGCTTCCGGGTCGGTGGTCGGGGCCGTCACGGTGAGCTGGCCCAGCGCGACGCAGTGCACCGTGAAGTGGGTGGTGACGGTGTCGCCCGACTGGATGAACACCTGCTGAGTGTCGGGGCGCGCCGTGGCGCAGTTCCTGGCCCCGGGATCGAGGCTCAGGCGGTACTCGCCGGTGGCGCCATTCGCCGGGTTGGCGGGGACGAAGTCTTCCAGCACCGTGTCGGCGGCGGCGGGGATCGAGACCGTGTCGCGTCGCGCGTCGGCGCCGACCGTGTCGGCCCGTCTGTGGGAGACCAGGAACCGCGCCGGGATGTCGGAGCCGTTGGTGGTGGTGCGAAGCTTGAGGTCGCCGAGCGGGATGCAGGCGATCGTGTCAGTGACGCTCTGGATGGTGCCGGGCCAGACCTCGACCGTGTGGGGGTTCTGGCTGGTGACGGAACAATTGCCCTGGAGGGATTCCTCCGGGATGGAAACCTTGTGCAGATAGTCGGGGCCGGAGCGAACGTCGGCAAAGCTGTAACTGGACCCGGGCGAGACCGAAGTGTCCTGGGTCGAGGCAGCGTGCGACTTGCCCCAGGGGGCATTGCGGACCACGAACGCCGGGCGCAACCGGACCGGGACCGTGGCCGGAGCATCTTGACTGTTGGCTGGACCGGCCAGGACGACCGTGGTCTTGACGTCCCCGACGCTGAACAGCTCCACCAACGGGTAGAGCGAGGCGCCCCAGAGCTTCCAGTTTGCCTCGAGCGGGATTCCCTTCCCATTGGTCCGGTCCCAGCGCTTGAGCAGCTTCCTCAGCACGCCGACCCGCGCGCCGATGTTGAAGTCCACGCCGAGGCCGCCGGCGGCGTCCCAGTCGGGGCCAACGAGCGCCGGCCGGTTTGACGGGAACTCGACACCGGCCTCCAGCTTCAGGTAGCCCTCAAGGTTGATGTACGGGCCACCAACCTTGTAGAACTCGAGGAAGACCTCGGGCTTGATCCCGAACTTGCCGGTTGCCGACCCGTCCACGCTCCGGAACGAGATCCCGGAGTGGTCGATCGAGGCGGAAGAACCGGAGATCGGGCCGAGCACGCCTCCGGCCAGTCCCATGCCGGCCGTCACCGGGAGGCTCGCGCCGAAATCACCGGTCCATGTCACGCCGCCCGCGATCCGGTACGAGGCCTCCGCATTGAGGCCGTAGATCACCGCGCCGACGACCGGCATGGGGCCGATGAAGCCCACGAACGGCCGCTTTGCAACCAACAGCTTCGCCTGCTTCTCCAGCCAGGCACACTTCGGATTTGGCGCGACCATCGGGGGGTGCCACTGCCTGCACTTGACGTCCTTGCTCCCGGAATAGGTGACCTTGAGATCCAGGGTGTATTGGCTGATGTCCAGCACCAGCGTGCCGCCGGCCTGGGTGCTGAACCCCGTCAGGCCGCGCCAGAAGCTCCACTTACCCTTGGTGGTGATCGAGGGCTTGAAGTAGACTTCCCCGGTGTCGATCTCGAACTTGCCGCTGGCTCCCCACGCGTCGGTGAACTTCGGCTCGAGGGTGAGCGAGAGGCCATCGAGCCGCAGCTGGCCGGGGCTGTGGCGGACGCCGGGGTGGAGGTACTCGACCCGGCTGGCTCCCCAGTACGTGGACCCGATCCGTTCGGCCGACCCTTCGACGCTGGAGGCCAGTTCGAGGATACCGGTCTCGACCACGTCCCCGAGCCCCGCCTGGCTGGTCTCCACGTAGACCAGGTTCCCCTGGCGCCGCACCCCGTCCACGTGCCTGAGGAACCCCTCCCCCTGGGCCCCGACGATGATGGACATCGTGTCCAGCTCGGGCGCGGGGCCGTTGATCACCTGGAAGACGTACTGCCCCGTCACGGTGTCCTCAGAGATGAGCCGAACCCTGGTCGAGTCGATGATCACCGCATCGGGGTTGATCACGACCTCGCTCACCGTCACCGCTGAGGTGCCGCGCCTTCTGGCGGCGGTCGCGGTGATGGTCGCTTCCCCCTCCGCGACGCCGGTGACGAGGCCGGCGGCGTCCACCCGTGCGACGGAGGGCGCGCTGCTGCTCCAGGTCACGGCCTCGTCAGGCATCGTCCGCCCGCTGGTATCGCGCACTTCGGCGACAAGGCGGACGGTGTCGCCCGGGGGAACGGCCTGGGAGGCAGGGACGATGGTGACGCTGGCGACGCCGTGAATCCGGCGAGGTCCGGTGGGGTCGTCGTCACAGGTGGTCAGGAACGCAACCACCGCGAGCAGGAGGAGCCCGGTAGAGACTC
>JAOUIC010000338.1 GCA_029884275.1 Gemmatimonadota bacterium
TGCTGGGCCGGCCGCGGGTCGAGTTGAACCAAGGTCGCGCCACCGTTCGCTACCCCGCCGTCGCCTGGACCGCCGGCACCCACACCGTCGACGTGCCGGGCCCGATCGTTGTCATGGCCGACGGCCGGACCGATTCGCTTCCCGCCCAGCCAGTCTCCTTCACGGTTGAGAGCGTCCTTCCCTCCGGCAGGCCCGCCGGAGAGCTGCCGATCCGGGCCGAGACCGGACTCCTGCGTGAGACGGTCACCACGCCGGTCCCGGTGCTGGCGCTCCTCGGGGCGGTCACCCTCCTGTTCGTTCCGCTGGCCTGGTGGTGGTGGCGGCGGCGGCGGCCGGTCACCGCAACGGCCGGCGTGCCGGGCGCCAGCGCTGTCCCGGTCGAGGTGTGGGCCGAGGATGGCGAGTTGCGGGCGGTCGCCGCGGCCACGGCGCAGCAGGTGCGGGAATCGCTGGTCGCCGCCCTGCCCGGGGCGCAGCCGGGCCGGGTGACGGCGCGACTGCTCTCCCAGGCAGAGGCGCGGCGGCCGGCGCTGCCGGTCGAGGAGCTGACTGAGGTGCTCAAGCTGCTCGAGTCGGCGGCGTACGCTCCCGAGGGCGTGACCGACATGGCGGCGCTGGCATCGCGCGCCAGCCGCCTGCGGGATCGCCTGAAGGCTGCTGACGCGTGACCTTTGCCCGCCCCTGGCTCCTCCTGCTCCTCGTCCTGCCGCTCGCATGGTGGTGGTGGCGCCGGAGCCGTCCGGACAAGGCCACGCCCTACAGCGACCTGGGCCTGGTGCGCACGCTGGCGCACACCGGCTGGCTGGGCCACCTGCCGCGGTGGTGCCGGTGGACCGCCTATGCCGCCTGGGTGTTCGCGGCGGCGGGCCCCAGATTCGGCGGCGCGCAGGTCGAGATCAAGAAGGAGGGAATCGCGATCGTCCTCGCGGTGGACGTCTCCAGCAGCATGCTGGCCGAGGACTTCACGCCCAACCGGATGGAGGTGGCGAAGCAGCAGGCCAACGCCTTCGTCCGGGGGCGGAGCGCCGACCGCATCGGGGTCGTCGCCTTCGCGGCGGAGGCGCTGACCCAGGTGCCGCTGACGGTGGACTACGCCGTGCTCGAACGTTCCATCTCCGATCTCAGGATCGGCATCCTCGAGGACGGGACCGCGATCGGCACCGGCCTGGCGACGGCGATCAACCGGGTGCGCCAGGCGCCAGGCAAGTCGAAAGTGATCCTGCTGCTGACCGACGGCGAGAACAACCGTGGAACGGTCGACCCCCGCACCGCGGCCGCGGCCGCCGCCGCGCTTGGCATCCGGGTCTACACCATCGGCGTCGGCACCGAGGGCGAGGCGCTCTATCCCACCGGCCGCGGGCTTTCCGGCTACCGATACGAGCGTATCCCGGTGCACCTGGACGAGGACCTGCTTCGCAGCATCGCCTCCAGCACCGGGGGGCGCTATTTCCGCGCCAAGGACAACGAGGCGCTGACCCGCATCTTCCAGCAGATCGACGCGCTGGAGAAGACCCCCATCCAGATCACCCGGTTCGTGAAGTACGAGGAGATCGGGAAGCCGGCCCTGCTCTTCGGCCTGCTGGCGCTGGCGCTCGAGCTCCTGCTCAGCGCGACGCTGGTGGTGCGGGCGCCATGACCTTCGACGCACCGTTCCTCCTCGCTGCCGCGCCGGTGATCGGCGCCGCCATCGCACTGCTCGCGATCGCGGGGCGGCGACGCCGAGTCGCCCGGGCCATGCAGTGGTCCGAGGAACTCGGCGCAGTGGCGCGGCGGACCGGCCGCTGGGGGGCGCTGGCGCTGGGGGCGGCGGGGGTGGTGGCAGGGATCGGGCTCGCGGGGCCGCGCGGCGGGAGGGCCACGATTGAAGCGTCCACCCAGGCGCTCAGCGTGGTCATGGCCATGGACATCAGCCGCTCGATGCTGGCCGAGGACGCCGAGCCGAACCGGCTCAGGCGCGCGGTCCGCGAGGCGCGCCGCCTGGTATTCGACCTGCCGGAGGACCGGCTTGGCCTGATCGCGTTTGCGGGCCGGAGCTACGTGTTGAGCCCGCTCACGCTCGACGGTGGCGCCGTGACGCTGTTCCTCGAGGCACTCTCCCCCGATATGGCGAGCCAGGGGGGAACCGGGCTCGCCGCGGCGCTGGCACAGGGCGCCGATGTGCTGGACGCGTCACGGGAGACCGGCGACCGGGTCCTGCTGGTGTTCACCGACGGCGAGACCCACGACTCGCTCGATGCCGTGCTGCGCGCGGCGGCGGCGATCCGGGAGCGGCGGATCCGGCTGGTGCTGGTGGCCGCGGGCGGCCCCACGCCGGTCCGGATCCCTCTGCGCGACAGCGCCGGGGTGATCAGTGGATACCAGGCCGATGATCGAGGGGAGCCGGTCGAGACCCGGCGGCGCGACGACATCCTCCATCGGGTCGCGGACGCCGCCGATGGTGTGCT
The DNA here is from genome assembly GCA_029884275.1 of Gemmatimonadota bacterium. GTDB lineage: Bacteria > Gemmatimonadota > Gemmatimonadetes > Gemmatimonadales > GWC2-71-9 > JADJOM01. The sequence continues at coordinate 2,445 of JAOUIC010000338.1, forward strand.
GGTTTCGGCGGAGCTGAGTGACCAGGCGGGCGCCGTCCGGGAGTTGCTCTCCGCCTTCAAGCGGGCTCCGGGGGGGGAACGGACCACCGCGGACCTCCTGCCGATGGTGTGGGTGCCGGCGCTCATCGGCGCCTTGCTCCTGGGCCTTCACACGGTGACCCGGCGAACCGCCGCGCTCGTGGTCATCGCTTGGCTCCTCCTTCCCCCGCGCGCGTCGGCCCAGCGGCCAGCCGCGGGGGTGAGGGAATTCGAGCGCGGCGACCCCGCGGCGGCGGCGCGATGGTGGCAGGCCCGAGCCGACTCCTCCTCGTCGGACACGACCTGGTACAACGCGGGGACCGCGCTACTGGCCGCCGGCAAGTACGGCGATGCCCGGCGGGCGCTCGATCGGGCGGCCCGCTCGCTGGACCCCGAGTTGCGCTTTCGGGCGCTCTATAACGCCGGCGTTGCGGCCCTCAGGCAGGCCCAGGCCGATTCCGCGCGCCGCGACAGCCTGCTGTCGGAGGCCACGGCTCAATTGCGTGACGCACTCCTGCTCGAGCCGGGCGACCGGGCCGCAAAATGGAATCTCGAACTCGCCACCCGCCGCCGCCCTCCGCCGCCGAGCGGGGGAGGGGAGAAGCCGCCCCCGCCACCCCGGAACAACGAGCCAGCGCCTCCACCCGGCCCGAACCAGGATCCCCCTCCGGGCGGAGCGCCGCTCTCCCCGTCACAGGCGGAGCAGATCCTCAACTCGGTTGACCGCGAGGAACGCGACACGCGGGCACGGCGCCTGGGCAAGAGTGCCCAGACGGTCCGGGGAGTGCGCGACTGGTGATCGCCGCCCTGGTTCTGGTCAGCGCGATCGCGGC
>JAOUIC010000339.1 GCA_029884275.1 Gemmatimonadota bacterium
TGGACAGCTCATTCCCTCTTCCTCCTGCTGCAAGTCATGATACATGTGACGCGAGCCGGGCCGCGATGACCTCGCGTGCCTGGGCCGCGAGTATGGCCCGATCGTCTCCCGTGATCGCCTCCGGCGCAAACCGGATGGTGGCCCGAAACCACGGCAGCCCGACCAGGCCGATGAGATGGGGGACGAAGGCCATGTCACCCCACCAGCAGACGGCTGTCCGAGCCGGCGGAGCCCCTGCCGGGGTCTCGTATCCCAGGGTAACGCAGTGAACCGGGAACCGGGTCCTGGCGGCCCATTCGAACAGCGCAGGCTTCAGCGCGAGGACTTCGGCGCCCTCCGAGCTGGTTCCCTCCGGGAAGGCCATCACCCCGTCGCCAGCGGCGATCCGGGCCTCGATCGCATCGAGGGTCCTCATGGCGTCCCGGTGATTTCGCCGTTCGACGAAAATGGTTCCTGCCAGGCGGGTCAGATACCCGACGACCGGCCAGCGATCCACTTCTCCCTTGGCCACGAACACCCCGTCGAGCGAGGACAGCAGGACAACGATGTCGACATAGCTCAGGTGGTTGGCAACCAGGAAGAAGGGCGCCGGCGGCGGTGTGCCCTCCACCCGCAAATTGAGCCCGATGATCCGGCAGATCCCGAGGGCCCACCGCTTCGCGACGCCATTCCGCCATTGGAGCCGCCGGCGCGGCCAGGGCGTCGTCGCCCACATCCCTGCCACGAGCACTACGAGCACCATCGTGGTCCAACCGACCATCATGCCCAACCGGATGGTCGCTCGCACCGACCTCGGGTGAAGCAGCGAAAGCAGCTGCCGGCGAAGGTCGGTCCCGAAGAACTCCCGGCGGATCGCCGCGTCCGACACTACCGGAAGAAGCTCTGGTGGATCGCCGGGTCGATCGTCGCCGTGTCCAGCAGGACCAGCCAGTCGATCGTCTTGAAGCGGCGGTCGAGCGCCGGCGGGCCGCACACCTTCGCCCCGAGCGCCAGGTAGCTCCGGAACAGCGCCGGAATGTGGGGCGGAGGCAACGGACGGGTCGGATCGACTGGGGAGCACCGGTACCCGGGTCGAGGGTCGAGGCAGAGTCGGTCATGCACCGCGCCCACCGTCTGGAGGTGGCGATGGACCGAGAGGCCGAGCGCCGGATCCTGGCTGGTGAGCGAGCAGCAACCGAAAAGATAGTGCTTTCGATTCCAGGTCAGGTAGGCCGCGAGCCCGCGCCAGAGGAGGTGGAGTACTCGCCCGTTCCGGTGCTCCTTCGCGACGCAGGCGCGGCCGATCTCGACCGCTCCATCGAGCAAGCCATCCGGCAGCGACTCGAGCTCGAATTCATCCGCCGAGTAGAACCCGCCGTGGCGGGCAGCCATTTCGGCGGTCTGCATCCGGTAGGTGCCAACGACCTCTCCGCTGCGGTCCTCGATCATCAGGTGATGCATGCGACCGTCGAGCCCGTCCTCGTCCCGCCCGGTCTGGTGCGACTCATCGAGCCCTTCGCCGAGTTCGAGGTTGAAGACCTGGTAGCGCAACCGGAGCACCGCATCGAGCTCATCCGGGCTGCGCGCGTATCGGATGCGGTACGCACCGGCCTCGAGCCGCAGGTCCGGCACCGATTGCGGGGTGCCCGGGTACTGGATGACCGAGCTCACTGGAGTTCCCGCCGAGAGTCCGGGTCGGCCCGGAACAGCCACAGGTCGCCCTGGGTGACCACCTGGCCGCGCAGCGCGATGGGGCGCCCGGCCACGCGCTCGGCGTCGGGGAACGACTTGCCTTCGGGGGTCACGAGGAGGAGTTCGAGGGTGGCGCCATCCCGGTCTTTCACCACGAAGAGGGGGCTCAGTCCGCCACTCAGGCAGCGGGCGGCGCAGGCACGATGCGACTTGCCGCGGCCGGGGTTCATCACGCCGAGCCAGCACTTGCTGTCCACCACCTCGCCCCAGAGCTCGAAGGTTCCGTACTCGATTGCCGGCCCGTCGGCATTGGGCTCGCCTTCGCCCAGCGACACGGCATCGGCGATTTCCAGCAGAGTGAGGTTGCCGCGGTACGCGAGCGTTCCGCGGACCCGCACCCGCTGGCCGTCAAGGCCCGCCGCCATGGGCGGGGCGCCGTGTTTCCCCGGGGCGGCCAGAAGGTAGTGACTCACGGCATCGCTCGCGGGCCGGCTAACCTCCAGGATCGGGTAGGGCGTGGCGCGCAGGGTGCCTTCAATCTCGGTGGAAGTGCCGTACTCGAACCTTGACGGCTCGTAACTCCGCTGCGCGAACGCGAACGACGCCTGGACCACGACAGTGAGCCCGAGTATGACGGCGATGGCGCGGCGCATCACGCGGGCGGTTCCAGCAGGCGCGACCGGCAGGTACCCCACATAGAGCTCCGTCCGGTCAGCGATGGCGGCCCCGCTCACGGGCACCGGCTCGACCAGGGTGCCGGGCGGATTGGCGCCCTCTCGCACCTGAACATGTCCGCCTACTACGCGCAGATGATAGGTGGGGATTCGATCGTCGAACGGCGGAGGGGAGATGCCGGTGTCGGGCCGGAACTGGTAGCCGTGCCAGGGACAGGTAACGCAGCCGTCGACGATCTTCCCCTCGCCGAGCGGGCCGTTCTGGTGGCGGCAGACGTTGGACACACAGGAGAGCTTCCCGTCGTGGCGGAACACGGCCACCCGCTCGCCGCCTGCCATCCCGATCCGGGCCCGCCCCTCGGGAATGGTGTCGGCCGGCCCGAGGTCCACCCAGCCACCGTCGGCCGCGACCAACCGATCAGTCGGCACCTCACGCCGCGCGGCCACGAGATGAAGCACTGCGGTGACGGTGGCGCCGAGTCCGAGAAGAATGAGATACAGCGGATGCCGCTCGTCCTGGAGAAAGCCCAGCGCCACATGCGCCATCACCGCGGCGTAGGCAACGTACACCAGCATATGGAGCGCCTTCCAGACTGGTGGGCCGAGGACCGAGAGCCAGAAGTCGTGGCTGGTCGCGGCCATCACCACCAGGATCGTCAGCGCGAGAAGCCCGAAGAGCTCGAATGGGAACCGGGCTGCGCTCCCGAAGTCGGTGTTGGAGACCAGCAGGCTGACCAGGGGATTCACGTTGCCGAGCGCGTGGTACTGGATGACAGAAAAGGCCCCGTGAGACAGGCCGACGAGCGCCATGGTGACACCAAGGTGACGCCGGTTGTAGAGCAGCGGCAGGAGCCGCGGCTCGAGCCGGGCCAGGGGGCCGATCAGGACGATGAGCTGGAGCAGAAGGAACCCGGTGAGGCCCAGTCCCCGGATGAGCATCGA
>JAOUIC010000342.1 GCA_029884275.1 Gemmatimonadota bacterium
AGGCGTTGGGCAGGCCGGCGTTGGAATGGGCGCTGATGAAGACTGGCGCCACCCGGGAGAGGTCCTGCACGTACTGCCTGAGCTGGTGCGCGCCCAGCGCGCAGTTGAGCCCCACCGATAGTGGCCTCGCGTGCGACACCGAATACCAGAACGCCTCGGCGGTCTGCCCCGAGAGCATCCTGCCGCTCTGGTCGGTGATGGTCCCGGAGATCATTACCGGCACCCGCCAGCCAAGCTCCTCGAACAGCCCCTCGATCGCGAACAGCGCCGCCTTGGCGTTCAGGGTGTCGAAGATGGTCTCGACCATGAGCAGGTCGGCGCCGCCTTCGAGCAGGGCGCGGGCCGCCTCCTCGTACGTGCGAGCCAGTTCCTCGAAGGTGATGTTGCGGAACCCGGGGTCGTTCACATCGGGGGAGATCGACGCCGTGCGGCTGGTCGGGCCGAGCACGCCGGCGACGTAGCGCGGCCGGGTCGGTTCACGCCTCTCGAATTCGTCGGCGACCGATCGCGCCAGTGCCGCGGCCGCCCGGTTCAGTTCCGGCACCAGCGACTCGGCGCCGTAGTCCGCCTGCGACACCGAGGTCGAGTTGAAGGTGTTGGTCTCCAGAATGTCCGCCCCGGCTTCGAGGTAGGCGGCATGGATGCCGCGAATCACCTCGGGCCGGGAGAGCGTCAGGAGGTCGTTGTTTCCCTTGAGCTCCCGCGGCCAGTCGGCGAACCGTGCGCCCCGGTACTCCCGCTCCCCCAGCTTGTGGGTCTGGATCATGGTGCCCATGGCACCATCGAGCACCAGAATCCGCTCCTCCAGGAGGCGCGGCAGCAGGGCGAGGCGGAATGCGCGGTCGAGAGTCATGGGCACCAGAAAAAAAGAAACCGGGCGCCGTCACGGCCCCCGGAGGAGTGGCCGTTTTAGCAATTGTTTAACGTGGCTGCAATAGGCGCAAATCACCACGGATCGATTGTCTATTCAGAAAGATACCGTGGCGGTCATCCGCTGCCAAGTTCGAGCAGGCTTTCGGCCCGGGCCGGGTCCACGCCGGCGACCTCCACGGTCTTCTTTCGCCCGGACAGCCCATGGCGGATCGTGATGGCGGAGCGCGGCACACCGAGCCGCTCGGCGAGGAAGGCAATCAGGGCGGCATTCGCGGCGCCATCCACCGGTGGGGCCGCGAGGCGAATCTTGAGCGCATCGCCATGCCGTCCCGTGATCTCGGTGCGCGCGGCGCGCGGCTGGATGTGCAGGGTGAGGCGGATGCCGTCGGGGATCGGGGAAATTGGGGGCATGCGCCTCGCAGGGGGCTCCGGTTCGCGCCCGCGCGCCCCGCTAGATGAGGCTCACCACGAACCCGCGCGCCAGCATCAGCATCAGGTAGGCGACCATCGGCGAGATGTCGATCATGCCGATCGGCGGGATCACCCGGCGCAGCGGTTCGAGCAGCCAGTCGGTCAGCGCGTGGATCACCCGCATGAACCGGGAGTAGGGTGACACGCCGAACCAGGAACTGATCACCCGCACGAAGATCGCGATCATCAGGATCGAAAAGCCCAGGTTCACCACGAACCGGAGCAGCGGGCGCGGGCCGGCGGCGGCGCTGCCGGCCAGAGTGTAGACCAGTCCCACCAGCCACTGCGTCACGCCCAGCAGCACCAGTCCACCCAGCACCGCCACCCAGAAGAAGACATACGGCGCGTTGACGGGGTTCCCCCCCCCACGATGGAGCGACCGCTCGAATGGCCGGAGCAGGGGAGGGGAAAGCCGGCGAATCGTCCGGGCGAGCGGGTTGAATGGCGAGAGATGTCCCTGCTTCACGGCCCAGGAGGTCCCGGCGACCAGCAGGGCGACCGCGAACACCCCGAAGACGAGGTACCGGACGGCCATGATGATCAGGGCGCCGGTCATTTGGCCTGTGGGGCTTCTGGTTCGATGGTGAAGGTCCGGGTGCCGCCGCCGGCGACGGTGCAGGTCAGTTCGTAATGGCCCAGGATCGAGAGGTCCTCGAACACGCGGTTGAATCCGCGGCACTCCGTGACGGTGTGGCCCGCCGGGCGGCGGAATGCGGCGGTGACGACGAGGTCGCGCCCCTGCCTGGAGACCCGGCGGACCATCGTTGGAGTGAGACTGTCCAGCCCGACCTCGGCGATCGTCGCCGGGGCCTGCCCGCTCCGTGCCGAGGCATAGGCCAGGACGCGATCGAGTACGGTGATGATTTCGGCACCGAGTTGTGCCGCTTCGTCCTCGGGCCGGCTGGGGTTGCCGCGGGACGCTGGCGCGGAGTCCGGGCGCGGCTTGGCGTCACCGCCGCAGGCGGAGAGTGAAACAAGAAGGGCGGCCAGACTCGCCGCCCCGAGGAGATCACGTCGCTGGAACATTTGAGCCGTCACCTCGACAGGGGCTTCGTCGAAGGATAGGCCGGTCCAGAGGAGCACGCTAGAGCAGGGACTTCTCCAGCAGATACCAGCTCCGGTTGCCGAAGTAGCGGTCGCGCCGGATCACGCGCCGCCAGCCATGGGCCAGGAGTTCCGGTTCGTCTTCCAGGTCGTCGGTCCAGAACTCGGCGAGGTGTGCGCCCTCCTGGAGAGCATGTTCCTCGAATCCTTGCAGCAGACGGTGGCCGTGTCCCTGGTGGCGTTCCTCCTCACGCACGGCGACGTCCTGCAGGTGGGCGACGCCGCCGCGGAGGGAATAGCGCAGACCTCCGATCCAGTCTCCCACCTCGTTGCTGAGGATGAGATAGTGGTCCTCGAGGTGGGCCGGATCGCCGGTGACTTCCTCTTCACGCATGGTGAGGTCGTCAAACCAGTCGGCGAACTCCTCGCCCTGTTCCATTTCGCGGATCGTCAGCTCGCTCATGCCAGTCTCGAATTCGATTCGGTGGGGCCAATCCCAAGTGCCTCAGGGAGCTTCCGCTGCAACCCGAGTGCCACGTTGCCGAAGCCCCTGTGATGCCGGGCCGAAATGTAAACTGTTGAGGGGGAAAGGTTTGGGAATGGGGGCCTGGCGTGGTGCCCGAAAGCCGGTGTCCTCCCACGAGGGCGATGCGTCGTTGCGGCAGGCTGGCGAGCGGGGTGTGGCGAGATGCGATACCGGCTAGAGCCCGATGGCGACGCCGATGAGAATGGCAAGGACGCCCAGTCCGGCCAGCAGCACCAGGAGCTTCCCCGCAAACCGGAGCCACTGGTCGTAGGGGACGCCGGTCGCCGCCAGCATCGCCATGAGCGCGCCGTTGGTGGGGGTGATGAGCTCGCAGAGCCCGGCGCCGTACTGATAGGCCAGCACTGTCACCTG
>JAOUIC010000341.1 GCA_029884275.1 Gemmatimonadota bacterium
GGCGACGTGCCGTTCCGCCGGGCAGTCGAAGCTGGAGGCGACGACCTCGCCATGGCCGCACATTTCCATCTCGGTGACTTCCTCGGGTCGCTCGTCCACCAGCAGGATCAGCAGCAGCGACTGCGGGTAGTTCTTGGAGATCCCCTCGGCGATCGCCTGTAGCACCATCGTCTTGCCGGCCTTGGCGGGAGCCACGACCAGGGCGCGCTGTCCCTTCCCGAAGGGACAGAACAGGTCGATGATGCGGTTGGTGTAGTCGGGCTGGTTGTAGCGCCTGAGCCCGCAGTCGAGCAGCAGCGGCTCGTCGGGATGGACCGCGCCCTGGGATGAGAAGTTCGGGCGGCGCCGAGCCTCCTCGGCGGGACGGCCGTTCACCCGGGTGACGGTCTCGACCGGCGCCGCCTTGCCTCGGCCCGCCGGCCGGCCGACCGTCCCCTCGAGTTCGTCCCCGGTACGGAGCCCGAACTGGGAGATGAGCCGGGGAGGAACGAAGAAGTCGTCGTCGTCCGGGAGATAGCTGTGCTGGCGGCGACGCACGAATCCTGCGCCCCGGTCGGATAACTCGAGGATCCCGAGTGATGTGGTGTTTTCCATGCGGTGAGGCAATATAGCTTTGGTGACGGTCAGTCTGACATGGGGGGGACAGGGTGCCTGGCTCAGCCCGCGACACGGTGTTCTACGACGGCTCCTGCGGCCTCTGCCACCGGGTGGTGCTGTTCGCTGTCGGGCGAGACCCCGATGGATCGCGCTTTCAGTACGCCCCCCTCGGTGGACCGACCTTTCTTGAGCGGTACACCGCCGAAGAGCGGGGGCGGTTTCCCGACAGCATCGTGCTCCGTACCGCGGATGGCCGGACTCTGGTGAAATCAGAAGCGGCGCTGCACCTCGGGCAGCGGGTCGGTGGATTCTGGGCCGGGGTCGCCCGCGCGCTCTCGCTGCTGCCCCGCTGGCTGCTCGATTGGGGCTATGACGCGGTGGCGGCGACTCGACGGATGCTGTTCGCGCGGCCGCCCGAAAGCTGTCCCGTGTTGCCGCCGGCGATGCGGGGGCGGTTCCTCCCGTAGCGGGTGGCGGTTCACCGGAGATCTTGCGGCGGTCAGCCTGCCACCACCGTTCCCTCCCGCGCCGTCAGCTCCCGGAACAGTTCCATCAGCCGCCCGGTGACCGGCCCCGCTTCACCGGTCCCGATCCGCCGCCCGTCAATCGTCGTCACCGGCGCCAGCTCCCCCATCGTCCCGCTGCAGAAGCACTCGTCCGCCCGGTACGCCTCGGCGGGCGAGATGTCGCGGACCTCGAAGGGGATCCCGTGCTCTTCGCACAGCTCCAGCACCGCCTGGCGGGTGATACCCTCGGGGCACGCCACCGTGCGACTGGTCCGGACCACGCCGCCCTCGACGAAGAAGAGATGGGTGGCGTTGGTCTCGGCCACGAACCCCCGGGTGTCCAGCATCATGGCGTCATCGGCCCCTGCGTTGTTGGCCTCGATCTTGGCCAGGATCGACTGGATCAGGTTGCAGTGGTGGATCTTGGGGTCGAGGCAGTCGGGAGGGAAGCGCCGCACTGAACTGGTGATCAGGGTGAGCCCGGTCCTGGCGTACACCGGCGGCTTGTGCTCGGCCAGCACGATCAGCGTCGGTCCCGACTGGTTGAGGCGAGGGTCCATGCCGGAGGTGACCTTCACACCGCGAGTCAGCGTGAGCCGGATGTGCACCCCGTCGGTCATGGCATTGGCGTGGAGCGTTTTCCGGATTTCCGCCGTGATCGCGTCGGCCGGCGGGATCTCGGCGAAGGCGAGGGCCAGGGCGGAGTGGCGCAGTCGCTCGAGGTGCTCGGCCAGGCGGAAGATCCGTCCCTGGTAGAGACGGAGTCCCTCCCACACCGCGTCGCCCCCCTGGACCGCGGAGTCGAACGGGCTGATTCCGGCCTGGTTCCGGTGAATCAGCGCCCCGTTGATGTTGACCAGGACGTCGCGGTTCTTCTCGTTGTAGGTCTGCAGCATCGTCAGATGATCCTCAGGGCCTGTGTCCCGTGCCTTCCACCCACGATCCCGTACCCATCCCTCCACCACAAGGCCGGCGCCGCCAGCGTGAATCCCGAAGGGCGCGTGCGTACTTCCATGTGTGACGTCGGCAGCCTTGCCGGAAAGCCGAGCGCCCGGAGGGATCACGCTGGCAAGCTGGCCGTTCCTTTCGGTCTTCCTACCCGCCTGCTCGTCCGGCCATCGTGTAGCCCCGGAGTTCCTCGTAATACGGCATGCACTCCGCCAGTAGCGGCTCGAGCTCCGGACTCACCCTGCGATCCCGCGGCCGGTAGGGCTCGAAGCCGGTCGAACGCTCGACCGCCTCGTACCAGTGCTTCGCCCAGATGCCGTCCGTCTCCCGGCGCCCGGCGGGCCAGGCCAGCATCTTCTCGCTGAATGGTACGCCCACCGCCTCACAGAAGCCGCTCAACGCCCTCCTGGGGTCCCTCAGCACATCCTCGGCGTCCAGCACCGGGGGCGTGGTGCCGGTCTGGTTCCGCACGAAGCGGAGGATCTCCACCTGCTGAGGCAGCCCGGTGTCGCTCAGGGTCGGCAGGCCCATCCTGGCCGTGAGCGAGGGCAGCATCTCCGCCGGATGCCGGATCAGGAACGCATTGGTGAGGCGCAGCACCCATTCGCTCCTGAGGTGCGGCAGCCAGTGATGCGCCATCTGCTTCTGGTAGTAGATGGACCGGCCATGGGGGATGGGGCCCGTCAGGCCCGCCACCACGGTGCGCCAGTCGGTCTCGTGGTGGGCGATGACCTCCTCCACCCCGGGATGGGCAACCGCGACCTGGGTCAGGTAGTGGGCGTACAGCGGCTCGTCCACCACCCAGGTGTCCACCCGGTGCTCCCACGCGCGGAGCATCGCGGTGGAAATGTTGCGGGGGCCTGACCACATGGCGATCCGAGTGGGCTGCATCCGGCTGTCCTTGTTCCCGTTGCCTGCGCTGGATAACCTTGGTGTCCCGTACCACCCTGGCAAGGAACCCCGGACATGATGCGTAAGGCCCTTCTCTGGCTGTCGGAACAGCCGCAGGTCTTCCGGTTCGTGCGGCAGAACGGGCTGGCGCGGAAGTTCGCTGCCCGTTTCGTCGCGGGTGAGTCGGTCGAAACCGCCATCGTGGCCGCCCGGGCGCTGAACGTCCGGCGCATCACCGCGACTCTCGACCTGCTGGGCGAGAGCGTGACGCAGGCTTCGGAGGCCGCCCGGGCGCGCGACACCTACCTGCAGATGCTCGATGCCATCGCCCGCGAACAGGTGGA
>JAOUIC010000340.1 GCA_029884275.1 Gemmatimonadota bacterium
CGGCCCTCCCACGTCGAGGGGGAAGCCCTTCGCCTGCGTCAGCGGCTGCGCCCGCAGGAAGAATTCCCACTCGTTGGGGAACGCCGGGGCGAGGGTGGAGTTGGTGGCGTAGTTGAAGCCGAGGGTCGTGCCCTTGAAGAGCGAGGTGGCCAGCAGGAAGGTCGGGAAGTTGCTCACCTTCCTGACGGGGGCCGGACTGCTGACGAAGCGGTGGATGAAGTTGAACTGCACCACGCCCGGCCGCACCACCCAGTCGCCCGAGATATTGGGAGAGCGGTCGGTGGTGCCCTGGGCTGCCAGCGCCCCCGGCACGGCGGCAAGCAGCATGAGCAGAGGCAACGGTCGCGGCATGGGGGCACCCCGGCAGACTGACGTCATTTGACCCGCACCCGGCCTTTCATGTTGCTGTGGATCGAGCAGAAATACTTGTAATCGCCGACCTGGGGAAAGCTGCGTGCCACACTCGTGCCGGGCGCCGTATCCGGGATGTTCCCGCCAGGTGGGGCGAGGGTCTCGAAAGTGACATTGTGGGTTGTCCCCGAGAATGTCCAGAGCACCGTCTGCCCCGGCGCGATGCCGATGTCGTCGGGAGCGAAAGTGAGGTTCGGGGTCGTGATCGTGGCCGAAGCGGGAGTGCCCACCGTCACCACCGACGGCGCCGAGTGTGTGAATCCCCCCGACGTCAGCGTGGCGGTGACCGTGGTGCTGCCGATGGACACTCCGGTGACGAGCCCGGTCAGGCTGACCGTCGCAATCGTGGCATCCGCCGAGGCGAAAGTCGCCGCGGGAAGCCCGGTCATCGGCGCGCCGTTCTGGTCGAGGGGCGTGGCCGTCAGCTGAACCGAAGCGCCGACCGGAACGAGCGGCGACTGTGGTGTCAGCTGCAGCGAGGTGTAGACCGGGGTGCCGCCTCCACCGCTGACCACCACCGTTCCCGTCATCCCGTTGTGCCGGGTGCAGACGTAGGCAAAGTTGCCCGAGGCTGTGAAGGTTCGCGACTGGCTGCTGCCTGCGGGCTGGTCGGGGATGTTGCCTCCGGCCGGCGCCGCGCCGGTGAAGGTGACGTTGTGGGTGTTGCCGGAGAACTGCCAGGTCACCGTTCCTCCGGTCGCGATGGTGACTGACGACGGGGAGAAGGTCAGGTTCGGCGTCGTGACTGTGACGCTGCCCGGCACCGGTGCGCTCACGATGATCGTGGCCGTCGCGCTCTGCGTGACCCCGCCACTGGTGATGGTGGCTGTGACGTTGGTCGTCCCGGCGCTCACCGCCGTGACCAGCCCCTGCGGACTCACCGTCGCGACCGCCGCGTTGCCGCTGACGAAAGTGGCCGCAGGAAGGCCGGTCATCGGCACCCCCGACTGGTCGAGCGGGGTCGCGGTCAGCTGCACGGTCCCGCCAGTCTGGAGCGTCGCCGTCGCCGGCGTGACCGAGACCGACGTGAACACCTGGGCCTGCCCCGACTGCACCACCACGGACCCCGTCATGTTGTTGTGCCGGGTGCACTCGTAGGTGTAGACGCCGGCCGTGGGGAAGGAACGCTGGACCGTGCTCCCCACCGTCTGATCGGGGATGTCCCCGCCGGTTGGTACCGGCCCGGGGAGCCAGGTCACGTTGTGGGTGGCGCCAGAGAACTGCCACGTCACCGTCTGGCCCGCCTGGATGGTGACGGTGGGTGGCGAGAAGGTGAGGTTCGGCGTCGTGACCGTGGCCCCTGCCGCCGGGGCGCTCACCGTGATCACCGCCGTCGCCGCGTGGGTGGTGCCGCCGCTGGTGATGCTGGCCGTCACCGTGTCCACCCCCGGGCTGACCGCCGTCACCCGACCCGTCGGCGAAACCACCGCCACCGCGGCGTTCGAGGAGATGAAGTTGGGCGCGGGGAGGCCGGCCATCGGGACGCCGTTCTGGTCCTGCGCGACGGCGGTGAGGGACAGCGTGTCGCCGGTCAGCAGCGAGGCGCTGGCGGGCGTGAGCCCCACCGAGGTGAACACCTGCGTCTGCCCCGACTGCACCACGACCTGCGCCGTCATCCCGCTGTGAATCGTGCACTCGTACCCGTAGACGCCGGCGCCGGTGAAGATCCGGGAGACCGTCGTACCTGGCGGCGTGTCGGGGATGTCTCCGCCAGCCGGCTTGCTGGCCGTGTTGAAGGTGACGTTGTGGGTGGCGCCTGAGATCACCCAGCTCACGCTGTCGCCCACGGCGATGGTGATGCTGCTGGGGGCGAAGGTGGTGCCGACGGTGGTCACCGGATGAGCCGGCCCGCCCGCGGGCGCGTCGGTGACCACCACCCGCGAGGTATCGGCGTGCGTCTCGGCGCCCGCGGTGATCGTCGCGAAGATCCGCGTGCTTCCCGCCGCGAGACCGCTCACGACCGTGCCGGAAATCGAGGCGATGGCGGGATCCTCGACCGTGAGTGTCGGCGCCGGCAGGCCGGTCATGGTCGCATCGTTCTGGTCCCGCGGGGTGATGGTCAGCTGCACCGCCCCGCCCACCGTCACCCCGATGCTGTCGGGGCTCAGGAGGAGCGAGGAGAAGACGGCCTGCGGCTGTTCCGGGCCAACGGCTCCGCCGCCGCCACAGGTCCATGCGCCGAGTCCGATGCCGACAGCGAGCAGTAGCCTACGCGCGGGCGAACCCATGGTTCCTCCGTGTGGAGCCGACTCGGCGACCGGGACGCGGTGATGGGGGATCGAGGGCGGGCCGACTTGCGGTCGGCACACCCCGAAGGGATGGAATGGCAAGAGACGTTCCGGGTGTGATCTCGGCCACTGCCGAGGACATCAGGCCCACAGCAACCGGGCGAAACCGATGCCTGACAATCGGTTAGGCTGGCCGGCCGGACCGGGAGGGGGACCTGGTTCCCGGTGCCCGACCAGGGCGGCTGCAACGAATCGATCTAGCTGTAATGGGTTGGCGCTGCAGGTCGGGGAGCCTCGTCACGAGGGATCTCCGCGCGGCCTCTCGAGGTCCAGCTGAAGCGCTCGCAGACGGTCTTCGCCGGAACCTGGGGGTCAGCCCGGAGACGGTCAGAGCATGGGAGCAGGGAAACCGCGACCCGGGCGGCATGGAACGGCACCACGCCGTGGCCCGGCGGAGGTTCTAGGGCGAGGAGAAGGGCGCGTCCAGAGCCCGCCGCGCTCTGCCGCTGGCCAGGTTCCACTCGAACCAGGCTCGTGGCCGCAGCTCCTCCCCTGCGGCGTATCGCTCCAGCACGGCGCCCCGGAGCTCGGATCGCATCGGCTCAGGGAGCGAAGGGAGTCGTTCCGCGATCGCCGGAATAGCGTCG
>JAOUIC010000343.1 GCA_029884275.1 Gemmatimonadota bacterium
GGTCTACAACTACCTCATACCGATCGAGCAGATGAAGTCGGCCGAACTGGTGGCCGCCGACGTCGCGTCGCGCCTGATCGGGCCGGTCGGCATCGTCGCCGTGTCGGTCGCGGTCGCGGTCTCGACCTTCGGGACGCTCAACGGCACGATGATGACGGCGCCGCGCATCTTCTTCGCGCTGGCGGAGGATGGGCTCTTTCCCCGCGCCATCGCGCGGGTCAACCCGCGGACCGGCGCCCCGACCGGCGCCATCATCCTCGCCGCCTCGCTCGGGGTGGCATTCATCATGGTGCGGACCTTCACTGAACTGGCCGACCAGTTCGTGATAGGGATCTGGCCCTTCTACGCGATGGCGGTGGCCGGAGTCTTCGTTCTGCGGCGTCGGCGGCCCGACCTGGAGCGGCCCTATCGTACGATCTGGTATCCGGTGCTGCCGGCGTGCTTCCTGGTGGGCGCCGGACTGCTGCTCGGCAACTATCTCGTTTCGCGGCCGGTGCTTTTTGGCATCAACGTCGCCGTCATCCTCGCCGGGATTCCCGCCTACCACGCCTGGAAGCGCTTCACCCGCCCGGCGCCCCCGCCGGTCTAGCGGCGGAGCCTCTCTCCGCCCGAGGAGTTCCTACGACGCCGAGATTTCCAGGCTGATGTCGGGCGCGGTCACGCTGTGAGTGAGGGCGCCGATGGAGATGAAATCGGCGCCCGCCTCGGCAAAGGCGCGCACATTCCGGAGTGTGATACCCCCCGTGGCTTCGATCATGATGCCAGGCTGGCGAAGCCGAGCCCGCTGGCCCCAGGCCCGAACCGTCTCCGGTGGCTGGTTGTCCACCACCAGCCGCTCGACACCCGCGGCGCACGCCTCGTCCACCTGATCCTCGTTTTCGACCTCGACGAAGCAACTGCCCGCCCCCTCGGCGCGCGCGTACGCGATCGCTTCGGCCAGCCGGCGGCCCCCCTGTTCCAGCGCCCGCCAGTGATTGTCCTTCACCATGAGGGTGGTGGCCAGGTCGAGTCGATGCACCCCGCCGCCCCCGGCCAGGACGGCGCTCACGTCAAGCAGCCGGAGGCCCGGGGCGGTCTTCCGGGTGTGCAGGATCTTCGCGGCCGTGCCGGCGACTGCATCCACGTAGGCCCGCGTCGTGGTGGCGATGCCCGTCGCGCGCTGCAGCAGGTTCAGCAGCGAGCGCTCGGTCCTGAGGATCAGGCCGAGCGACCCGCGCAGCAGGCCGATCTCGGTGCCCGGGCCGATCAGGCTGCCCGGCGCCTGGTTCCAGGTGACCGGCGGCAGACCGGCCGCGAGAGCGACCGCGTCCGCGTAGCCGGTGCCCGCCAGCACGCCGCCGTCGCGGAATTCGAGGACGCCGGTGGCCGTGATGCCCGGGGCCACGCAGCTGTCGCTGGTGAGGTCCCGCGGGCCGTCCTCGGCCAGCGCCAGCTCCGCGACCCGTCGCGCGTCGGCCCCGATGCGGAGCCGCAGGTCCCGTTCATTCATGGGGGAGTTCTCCCACGGGCGAGAGTGGAAGGGTCACCCGGGTGGTGGCCCAGTCGAAGTGCGGCACGGGGCAGTTCCTAGTCTCCCGGCCTGGCCACCACGGCCGGGCCCAGCGCGACCATGCGGTCAAGCGCCGCACGGGCCCGGTCGGCGACGGCCGGCGGCACCGCCACATGATGCCGGTCGAGCAGCAGCGCATCCCGGGTGCTCTCGAGGGTGATGGTCTTCATGTAGGCGCAGACGGCCGCCCGGTCGGCCGGGAAGAAGCGTTTCTCGGGCGCCAGCTGCTCCATGCGGTGCATGATGCCGGTCTCGGTCGCGATGATGAACTCCGTCGCCGGCCGCTCCCGCACCAGCTGGATCATCCGTTCCGTCGAGGCGATGTGCAGCCCCTCCGCGGGAATGTCGCCCCGGCCCACGGCGTAGATCAGCTGGCCGGCACAGCCGCACTCCGGATGGACCAGGACCTCCGCCGCCGGGTGTTCCTTCCGCATCTGGTCGAGGGTGTGGGGGCTGATGTCGCGATGGACGTGACACTCGCCCATCCAGACCTCGACCTTCCGGTCCGGCCGCATGCGCCGGACATGGGCGCCGAGGAAGAAGTCGGGGAGGAAGAGGATGCCCTTGTCGGGGGAGATGGCGTCGATGACGTCGAGCACATTCCCGCTGGTGCAGCAGTAGTCCAGTTCCGCCTTGACCTCGGCGGTCGTGTTCACGTAGCCGACCGCGACGTAGTCGGGGAATTGTGCCCGCCAGCGGCGGACATCCTGGGCGGTGACCGTGTCGGCCAGGGAGCAGCCCGCCCGGAGGTCGGGCAGCAGCACCCGCTTGGCCGGGGCGAGGATGGCGGCGGTCTCCGCCATGAAGTGGACCCCGCAGAACACGATGACCTCTGCGTCGGTCTTCGCGGCCTGGCGGGACAGCCCCAGGGAATCGCCCACGAAGTCGGCCACGTCCTGCACCTCGGCGCGCTGGTAGTTGTGCGCCAGGACGACCGCGTGGCGCCGGGACGCGAGCTCCCGGATCTCGTGCTGCAGCGTGGCGATCTGGTCGGTGGTGAGGGTGGTCGGCTCGATCACCGGCAGCGGCTGGGTCATGCGCGGGTCCGGCCGGCGCGGGCGGGGGGCGGATAGTCCAGTCGCCGGTGTCCGCCGCGGCTCTCCCTCCGGCTCAAGGCGGCGTGGGTGATCAGACGGGCCACGAGCAGCTGGTTGTGCGCGCGCCAGGCCTCGGGCGGCGCCTCGCGGGTCAGTCGCTTCAGGGTCCGGTCGGCGCGCCGCAGTCCCTCCTCAGTGCGCACCAGTCCGACATCGTTGGTCATGGTCTCACGCATCTGCGCCAGCAGCGCGGCCGCAGCTTCCTCCGCGACGGCGTCGGCGGGGGCCGGCGGTACCCCCGGGAAGGCGGGGAGGGTCCGCGCGCGGACCGCATCCTGCCAGCGGATGGTGTAGTCGGCCTTGCTGCGGGCTCCCCTGGGCCGGCCCTCCTGCCCGACCGGCCAATCCCGCGAGTCCCTGCCGAGATCCGCCGACAGCGACCGCGCCACCCGGTCGGCGAACACCATCCCTTCGAGCAGGGAGTTGGAGGCCAGGCGGTTGGCCCCGTGGACCCCGGTGCAGGCCACCTCACCCACGGCCCAAAGGCCTTCGCGCGTGGTGCGTCCATCGAGGTCGGTCCGGATGCCCCCCATGGCGTAATGCAGGGCGGGGGCGACCGGGATCAGGTCCTGGTGCGGGTCGAGGCCGTGATCCGCGAGGATCTTCGTCACACCCGGAAAGCGGGTTTCGAACC
>JAOUIC010000344.1 GCA_029884275.1 Gemmatimonadota bacterium
GGGCAGGCGGTCGTTTCGGTCATGCTCGTTCGGGTGGCGGCCCCTGGGGGTCCGGTCGAGGGATTCATTCTACACTCTCATCGCCCGATCGGCTATCGGGTGGCCACGGGGTGTCGCGCGGCAGTGACGCAGGCGATACACTCCGTGACCACCAGGTGCCTGGGACAACCGACCCCGGACGACATGACGATGCCCAACGACCCATCCTCCCGACGTGAGTTCATCCGCACCGGCGCCGCGCTCGCCCTCGGCTCCTCCGTCATCGACTTGCCCGCGCGGCCAGCCCGGGCGGCGGTGGCCGACGCGCCCTTCCACGCTCCGCCGCTGGACCGGGTGCGGATCGGCTTCGTCGGTGTGGGTGGGATGGGATCGGTGCACCTGGAGAACCTGCTGGCGATCGAGGGGGCCGAGCTCCGGGCGGTCTGTGACATCCGGGAGGCCCACGCCGAGCGGGCGGCCGCCAAAATCGTCGAGGCGGGCCAGCCGGCACCGGTGCTGTTCACCCGGGGTCCGCGTGACTTCGAGCGCATGTGCGCCGAAGCCGACCTCGACCTGGTCTACACCGCCACGCCGTGGGAATGGCACGTGCCGGTGCTGCTGGCGGCGATGCGTCACGGGAAGCACGCGGTCACCGAAGTGCCGGCCGCCATGACCGTGGATGACTGCTGGGCGCTGGTGGAAGCGGCGGAGAAGTACCGGCTGCACTGCATCATGATGGAGAACTGCAACTACGACCGGTTCGAGCTGATGGCGCTCAACCTGGTGCGGCAGGGGGTGCTGGGGGAGGTGCTGCACGGCGAGGCCGCCTACCTGCACGACCTCCGCGAAGTGAAATTCTCGCCGGAGGGGGAGGGGCTCTGGCGGCGGGCCTGGGCCATCACCCACAATGGCAACCTTTATCCGACGCACGGCCTGGGTCCGATCGCCAACTGCATGGACATCAATCGGGGCGACCGGTTCACCAGCCTCGTCTCGATGAGCTCACCCTCCCGCGGCCTCCAGGCGTGGCAGGAGGAGCATCTGGCGGCGGATGATCCGCGCCGCCAGGAGCGCTACCGGCTTGGCGACCAGAACGTCAGTCTCATCCAGACGGCGCGTGGCCGGACCGTCTACCTGGCGCACAACACCAACAACCCCCGTCCCTACAGTCGACTGCAGCTGCTGCAGGGCACCCGGGGGATCGTGTCGGGCTGGCCGCATCGGATCTATGTGGAAGGACAGAGTCCGCCCCACCGGTGGGAGGAGGCGACGTCGTGGTATGAACGGTACGATCATCCCCTGTGGCGGTCGGAACGCATCCGGGAGATGGACCGCGGGCACGGGGGGATGGACTTTCTGGAGGACTACCGGCTGATCCAGTGCCTCCGCCGCGGGGAGCCGACCGACATGGATGTGTATGATGCGGCGGCGCTCTCCTGCATGGTCGAGCTGAGCATCCGATCGGTGGCCAGGGGCGGGAAGCCGCAAGAGGTCCCCGACTTCACCCGCGGGGCGTGGCAGCGCCGGGCGCCATGGCCGATCGTGGGCGAGTAGCACCGCGGCAGGTCACTACTCCGCTGGCTGGGGCACCGCGTCCACCAGCACCGTTACCGCCTCGGCGCCGGCCAGGCGCAGCAGCCCGTGTGGCTTGGCCAGATCGGTGAGCCGGGCGCGAGCCGTTTCCTTCCATTGCGCCGTGGCCGACCCGCGTTCGAAGTAGTCGAGGGCCTCGAGCCCGAGCGAACCGAGTCGAGCCAGTCCCCGGGCGGCCTCGAGTCCATCCGCCGCCAGCGGCACCGAGTCGGCCAACCTGACGATCCGCGGTTCCAGCGCCTTCCATCCCCTGAAGATCCGGCCGAGCGCCTCGAGCGCGGCCGGATTCCGGTCGCCCGCCAGCTGGATCATCTGCCACCTGAGCCAGGGATCGGGGCGGGCCGCGTCCACCAGGCGCGTGAGTGGCGTCAGCTGTGTCGTCTTCTGGATCCTCCCTCTCTGGCCGAAGGTGGCCGGCATGGTGGAGCGGAGCAGCTCTTCGAGGTCAGGGTTCTCCCGCTGGCCGGTGATCGCCCGCAACATCCTGGCGCTGTGCGCCTCGTGTCCGAGCCCGAGCCGCTCGAGGTGGAGGCTCATCACCGAGAGCCGCCGGTACATGTCGGCCACATCCTGCACCGCTGGCGGCGACCAGAGCCGCTCGGCGACGGCGGCGAGCCGGGGCCAGATGCGGGAGTCCACGGTTTCGGCCGACACGTGTTCCGCCCACATGCAGGCCTCTCCCCCCAGCACCAGCGCGGCCTGTGCCGGCGACAGGCTGTGGCCGGCGGGCAGCGGGTCGGCGAGGTAGTGCTGGTCGGCCGGGTAGATCTGATCCAGGTAGTAGGGTGCCGAGAGGATGCTGGAGAATCCCATGCCGGTGGCGCGTCCGAGGTACTCCACGCCGCGCCACGACTGCACCACGGTGCCCGCCGGGAGCCCCTCGTGCAGGATCTCGTCCCACCCGATCATCCGCTTGCCATGCCGCGCGAGGATGCCGGAGACCCGCTGGTTGAACCAGGCCTGCAGGGCGTCGTTGTCCTTGAGCGAGCGGCGGGTGCGGAACGCGACGATCCGGGGGTTGTCGTTCCACTGCCGTGGGTGAACCTCGTCACCGCCGATGTGCCAGTACGGGTCGGGAAAGAGCCCGGCCATCTCCTCGACGAACTGCTCGAGGAACTCGTAGGTCTCCTCGCGGGTCGGGTCGAAGGCCGGCTCGAACACGCCGAAACGCCGCTCGATCGCGTAGGGTCCCGGCGCGCTGGCGTGTTCCGGGTAGCCGACGAACCAGCTGGTCGAGTGGCCCGGCATGTCGAACTCGGGGACCACGCGGATGCCGCGATCCCGGGCATAGGCCACGATCTCGTGGATCTGGTCATGGGTGTAGTACTGGCCGTCGGAGCCCATCTGGTGCAGCAGCGGGAACTTCCTGCTCTCGACCCGGAATCCCTGGTCCTCGGAGAGGTGCCAGTGGAGCACGTTCAGCTTGACCGCAGCCATCCCGTCCAGGGTGCGTTTCACGACGTCTGGCGGCATGAAGTGCCGACCAGCGTCCAGGAGGAGCCCGCGCCAGCGGAATCGCGGTGCGTCCTCCACCGTCACGGTCGGGAGCACGAATCCGTCGCCATCCGGGGTCACCAGCTGCACCACGGTCTCCAGGCCGCGGAGGGCTCCGACCACCGTGCTGGCGGTGAGGCGCGCCCCGCCGTGGCGGATTTCAAGCCGGTAGGATTCGTCTTCGTCCGGCGTCTGCACCGTTTACGCCTCCT
>JAOUIC010000345.1 GCA_029884275.1 Gemmatimonadota bacterium
AGCGCCTCGAACCCGCTGGCGTTGAACGCCGCGATCAGGTCGTCCGACCTGTCCACTTCGGTCATCGTGCCATCGGCGCCCTTGAGCGCCCATCGGAACGGGTTCCCGCGATTGGTCGTGCCGAGGATGGTGCCGCCGACATGGGTGATGCCACGAACCGCCTGCGGGGTCAGGGAGAGGATCCCGTCGTCGTTCAGCAGGCCGCCGTAGCCACGCCGGATTCCGTAGCACTGCCACCCGCGGGTGTGAGCCGAGAGCACCACCGCGCGAATGACCGCGTTGAGTCCCGGCGCATCACCGCCGCCGGTGGTAATCGCAATCCGCATCGGCCCAGCCATCCTTCCCGCAGGAACGCGAGTCGTCAGCCCGCCAGGTTCCGCCTGACCGCCTCCACCACCTCGCCCGGCTGGGCGTGGCGACCCTGCGCTCGCTTGGAGAACACCAGTCCCCCGTCGACGGTCACCTCGAAGGCGCCGCCGGAGGACTTGACCAGATGGACGTCGGCCTCGGGCCACGTCCCCTTGAGCTCGGCCGCCAGACCGGCGGCCCGGGGCTCATAGTTTCAGACGACGCAGTATTCGATCGTGATGTGCATCGAGACGCTCTCCGTGTCGGTTGCCGCGAGAGGCGGGGGTCAGCGACCCGCATAAGGTAATGGCCCCGCCCTCCCGCTGTAGAGGGCGGCCCGCCCCTTGCGAACCCATCGGGGCGGGAGCAGTATCTCTCCCGCATGCTCGCACTCCTCTCCCGGCCACTCACGAGGCGGCTCTCGCGCGGCGTCCTGCTCGCGCTGCCGCTCGCCACATCGGCCCCGCTCGCAGCCCAGCGGTTGTATCGCCTCGAGGTGAGCCCGGTGGTCGTTGTCACCACCTACGACTCCAAGCTCGAGCTCAAGACCTCCTTCGGCGCCGGCCTCAGGCTGGGGTACTGGGTGGCCGGCCCCCTCTCCCTGGAGGTGGAGGGCACCTTTGCCAGCGCCGCGACCAGCACCTCCCTGGCGGAAGACGTCACCGCCCTGACCATCGGCGGATCGGCGCTGGCCAATTTCGGGATCGGCCGGCATTCGAGCTTCCTGGTGCGCGCCGGCTATGCCCAGGCCGACTACGGCACCTGCCCCGATGTGTCCATACCCGGCGCCGGCCCCTGCGGGTCATCCGGCGTGGGTCAGGGAGGCCTCGGCGTCCGGATCGCGTTCACGCCCACGCTCATGGCCCGGATCGATGGCGTGGCCAGCCACAGCTTCGCTGAGCCGACTTTCACCAATCTCGCGCTGCACGCCGGGATGAGCGTGATGATCGGAAGCAAGCCGCTGGTCGACGGCGACGGCGATCGCGTCTACGACCTGCACGATGACTGCCCAGGCACGGTCCTGGGCGCACTGGTCGACAAACGGGGCTGCCCCACCGATCGGGATGGCGACGCGGTCCCCGATGGCCTCGACCGGTGCCCGGGCTCCGAGGCCGGCGCCTCCGTAGATGCCGTCGGCTGCACCGTGGATACCGATGGCGATGGCTTCCTCGACGGGCTCGACCAATGCCCCGACACGCCGGCCGGCGCCCTGGTTGACGCCAGGGGATGTCCCGGCGACGTCGACAGGGACGGCGTCTTCGACGGCATTGACCGATGCCCGGCTTCGCCGGCCGGCGCGGCGGTGGACGCCCTCGGCTGCCCCGAGGACGCCGATGCCGACGGGGTGCCGGATGGCCTGGATCAATGCCCGGACAGCCCTCGTGGGCAGCCAGTGGATGTCCATGGTTGTCCCGCCGCCTCGCCGGCCGACTCGGCCCGCGAACGGTCCTGGGTGGTCCCAGGAACGGTCTGGCAGCTGCGCGGGGCCGACCTCGATCCGTCGGCGCACCCGGTCCTCGATTCGGTCGCAGCCAGCCTCCAGTCCGCGCCGGAACTCCAGGCAGAGATCAACGCCTACGCCCACGATCGCCTGGTGCCCTCCGACAATACCCGGCTGTCACAGCGGCGGGCGGAGGCGGTGCGGGCCTACCTCACCTCCAGGGGGGTCGCGCCGGCCCGCCTGACGGCGATCGGGCGCGGGTCCCAGACGCTCATCGTCCGGGACACGACCGATGCAGCCAGGACCGCGAACCGTCGCGTCGAGATTCGGGTCCGGAAAACCCCTTGACGCGCATAGGATTTGCTGAATACCACAGGGGCGGCTGCCGTGGCCGCCCTTCAGCGTCTTCAGCCAAGGCGAAAAGCCCGGGGTACGGCATGCGGAGTGTACTCGTCCTCAGCCTGCTTGCGCTTTCCCAGCCAGTAGCGGCCCAGACGTCGCGGGGCGGGTGGGGGGACGAACTTGCGCCAGTGGTGGTCCCTGAGCGGCTGATCGCCATCGGTCCCCGCCTCGGCGAGCCGGTCGAATGGCCCGCTCCGCCGCTGCGCCGGCCGCCGACCCCCGTGCGCGCCCTGTACGTGAACGCCTGGGCCTTCGGGGGAAGCCGGTTCCGGGAACTGCTGAGCCTCGCCGACACGACCGAGGTCAACAGCCTGGTGATCGACGTCAAGGACGACACCGGGTACCTCACCTACCGCTCCGAAGTCCCGACCGCGATCAGCATCGGCGCCAACACCCAGATCCGGGCGCGGGATGCTGCCGAGCGGCTTCGTCAGCTGCACCTCAAGGGCATCCATCCGATCGCCCGGATCGTGGTCGCGAAGGACCCGCTGCTGGCCGCCCGGAAGGCATCCTGGTCGGTGCAGCACCGCGACGGTGGGCTGTGGCGCGATCGGCTCGACTTCGCGTGGGTGGACGCCTACAACGACTCAGTCTGGATCTACGCCGCCGAGCTCGCTGCCGAGGCGGTCCGGCTGGGCTTCGGCGAGGTCCAGTTCGACTACGTGAGGTTTCCCGACGAACCACGGGCCCGCATGGCGACGGCGGTCTTTCCGTCGCGGAAGGCCGGCGAATCCACTCGCGACGGAGTGCGACGCGGGCTCGCCATCCTGCGCGACCGCGTCCGGCCGCTGGGCGTGCCCTATACCATCGACGTCTTCGGCATGACCACGAACGTCGAGGTGGACATGGGGATCGGCCAGGTGTGGGAGGATCTGGTGACCTCGGCGGACGTCGTGCTGCCGATGGTCTACCCCAGCCATTACTACCATGCCATGTACGGCGTGGCCCGCCCCAACAGCAACCCGTATCGAATCGTGCGCGGCGCGCTGGAGGATGGCGTCCGGCGATCGAGCCGGCTCGCCGAAGCGGCCGCCGAGATCCGTCCCTACCTGCAGGCGTTCACGCTTGGCGCGCCCCGTTACA
>JAOUIC010000346.1 GCA_029884275.1 Gemmatimonadota bacterium
GATCACCACGGTCCGGCCCGCCTCGCCGAACTTGTCCTCCCCCAGCATGGCCCGCACCGCGGTGCCCGCTTCCCGCCTCGTCTCGCAGACGATGGCTCCCTTGCCGGCCGCGAGGCCTGAAGCCTTCACCACCAGGGGCTCGGCGTGACGATCGACGTGCGCAAGTGCGGCCGCGAGGTCGGTGAAGGTCTCGCTGGCCGCGGTCGGTACGCCGGCTCGTTCCATGACGGCTTTGGAGAAGGCCTTCGAGGCCTCGACCTGCGCTGCGGCCCGTCCCGGCCCGAAGACCGCTCGCCCCTCGGCGCGCAGGCGGTCGGCCAGCCCGTCGGCGAGGGGAGCCTCCGGCCCGATGACCGTCAGGTCGATGCCGTAGGCGTCGGCCGCGTCGGCAATGCGGTCGAGGTCGGTTGCGGGTATCGGGAGATTCGTGCCCAGTCCGGCGGTGCCGGGGTTGCCGGGCGCGGCGTAGAGTGTGACTGCGGGGTCCTCGCGTCGGAGCGCCCAGGCGATCGCGTGTTCGCGACCGCCGCCGCCGACCACGAGGATTCTCACGGTTGCTGCGCCTTGCGGAAGGCGTCGCGGGCCGTGGACGCCGCGCGCTTGGCGGCGTCCACTACCTGGCCGACCGTCTCCTTGACCTCCGAGGAGTAGTAGTCGCGCGCCGCCTGGAAGTCCTCGCCCAGCGGCCGATCGGCGGGCTGGCCGGCGCGCTTGGCATACTCTCCGCGCATGATGCGGTCGTATTCGCCCGCGGCCATCCAGCGCTGGAGTTCGGCCGCCCTGACCGTGTGCATCGGATGGCTCAAGAGCAGGGTGCTGGCGACCTTGTACACCACGTCGAACCCCTCATTGGTCGTGGTGTACTCGTGGGCCTGGGCCATGAAGCTGTCCAAGTCGAGCTGGCCCTCGTGCGTCCCCGGCCGGATGCCGCCCGCCATCTTCATGAACAGGCTCTGAACGGCCAGCGGGTCCTGGCTGCCCAGCAGCCCCGCCCGGTCGGCGGACAGCTCCGACTTGCGGGACCACTCGAGGAAGGCGAGCCGGATCGGGAGCAGCGCGACGCCGGCCAGGAAGGGCAGGGCCGAGGTGCTCACCAGGAGGAGGATTGCGGCCAGGGTGCGGTAGAATGCGTGCCCGGAGATGACGTGCCCGACCTCGTGCGCCAGCAGGGCACGGATCTCCTCGTCGTCGAGCAGCTCGAGCGCCGCCGAGTGCAGCACGATGAATGGATTGTCTACCCCGTAGGCGCCGGCGTTGAAGACTGGGGTCTGCGAGACGTAGAGTTCCGGCACCGTGGGCCAGTCGAAGGTGGTGCATACCTCGACGTGGAGGGTCCAGAGCTTGGGGAACTGGGTCGGGCCGACGCGAATGGCATTGGCCTGGAACAGCAGGCGGATGCCGCGCTCACCGCCCAGGAAGCCGATCACCTTGCGGGCGACTTCGTCGAAGCCGGGTACGGCGCGGAGCGCCTGAAGCGCGGCGCGGTCGGCGGGGTGTTCCCACGCGACCGCGGCAATGTCGGGAAAAGTGCGGCGTGGCCGTATCGCTGGCGTGGTCATCATGGGCTCGTGGCTGGAGACCGGTTCTCTACGCGCGTACTGATGGGCAGTTTCATCATGAGACGTGGCTCAGGCAAGGGCCTGGTCGAGATCGGCGATCAGGTCCTCGGTGTCCTCGATACCGCAGGAGAACCGGACCAGGCTGTCGGTCAGGCCCATCGCCTGACGAAGCGCGAGGGGAACCGATGCGTGTGTCATGCTGGCCGGGTGCCCGATGAGGCTCTCCACCCCGCCCAGTGATTCGGCGAGGGCAAAGACGCGGGTACGCTCAACCACCTGCCGGGCGAAGGCGGGGTCACCCAGCTCGACCGAGACCATCCCGCCGAAACCGCGCATCTGGCGCGCCGCGAGCTGATGCTGGGGGTGGTCGGTGAGGCCTGGGTAGTAGACCCGCTGGACCCGGGGATGCCGCGTGAGCCAGTCGGCGATAGTGCGGCCGTTGGAGTCGTGCTGCCGCATCCTGAGCGGCAGGGTCTTGATCCCGCGGAGGCAGAGCCAGCAGTCCATCGGCCCCGGCACGCCGCCGGCGGCGTTCTGCAGGAACCCCAGCCGCTCGGCGAGGTCATCCCGCGCCGTCACCAGCATGCCGCCGACCATGTCGCTGTGGCCGTTGAGGTACTTGGTGGTGGAGTGGAGCACGATGTCCGCTCCCAGCGCGATCGGCTGCTGGAAGTAAGGGGTCGCGAAGGTGTTGTCCACCACCAACAGGAGGCCGCGCGCCTGCGTGATGTGTCCGACGGCCTCGAGGTCGGCGAGGAACATCATCGGGTTCGTCGGGGTCTCGCAGTAGACCATCTGCGTCGCGGGGGTGACCGCCTCCGCCACCCGGTTCGGGTCCCGCATGTCGACGAAGGTGAAGGAGAGGCCCAGCCGTTCGTAAACCCGCTCCATCAGGCGGTGCGACCCGCCGTAGAGGTTCTCCCCGCACACCACGTGGTCGCCGGACGACAGCAGCTTCAGGACGGTGTCCAGCGCCGCCAGCCCTGAGCCGAAGGCGAATCCGTGGGTTCCTCCCTCGAGGCTCGCGACACATCGTTCCAGCGCCTCACGGGTTGGGTTCTGCGTCCGGGCATACTCGTAGCCCTTGTGCCTGCCGAGCCCCTCCTGGACATAGGTCGAGGTCTGGTAGATCGGCGTCATCACCGCGCCAGAGAGGGGATCAGGGCTCTGGCCGGCGTGAATGGCGCGGGTGGCAAAGCCGTGGGCCGTGTCGTCGGGTCGAAGTCGGGTCATCCGCACTGGTGGGTGAGTGGGGCGGGAAGGTTACCGCCGCCCCCCGGCAGCGGCAAGGCAAGTCAGTGCAGCGTATACCGCTGGCCTCGGGGGATGGCTAGTTTGCTCCCCATGTCGGACACCCTCATGATCAGCGTTTCCGGGATGCGTGGGATCGTGGGCAAGGACCTCACGCCTGAGCTCGTGGCCCGGCATGCCGCGGCGCTCGGCGCCTGGGCGCGGGCGAATGGGCGCCCGGTGGTGGTGCTCGGGCGTGACGCGCGCACCAGCGGTGCGATGTTCGCCCGAGCGGCGACCGCGGGCCTCATGTCGGTGGGTGTCGAGGTGATTGACGTCGGCATCGTCCCCACGCCGACGGTTCAGCTGGCGGTGGAACACCATCACGCCGGCGCCGGGCTCATCCTCACGGCGAGCCACAATCCGATCGAGTGGAACGCGCTCAAGCTGGTCGGGCCGGATGGCATCTTCC
>JAOUIC010000347.1 GCA_029884275.1 Gemmatimonadota bacterium
GGCCGATGGTGAGGAGCATGCCCACGCTCAGCAGCCGCGTCGGCAGCGAGCGAGTGCTCCTGAGCCGCCGGATGTCGATGTGGCTTGCGTCAGTAAACAGCAGCAGCACCAGCCCGAGCTCCGCCACGGTCAGGAATACCTTGAGGTCTCCCTCCTGCACGGCCATCTCCGGCGCCACCAGTACCGCGACCATGCCGGCGAAGGTGAACAGGATTGGCGCGGTCAGCCCGTTCCGCTCGACCAGCGCCGAGACCAGGCTGTACACGAACAGCAGCACGACGAAGATGACGAGCAGGTTCATGGCGTCAGTCTCGTGTGGGCTGCTCGTCAATGTCCCGGCGGGCAGCCGTGGGACCGCTTCTGTGTGCTGCTGTCGCGCTAGGCTTCGCCGCTAGAACGTTACCCTCAGCCCCGTGGTCAGCCGCCGGTCGGTCTCGCCGAACCCGGGCTCCGGCTGATTGTCGAAGTCCACCACATAGGCGACCTTGAGGCTGAACATACGCGACAGCGGGGCGATCAGCGCCGTCTCGGAGTGGATCCGGAGGTCCTCGGTGTCCTTGAGGTTGGGGAGAAACTCCGCGATCTGCTGGAACGAGGCCTTGGCACCGATCATCTGCTTGAAGGTCGCGGCACCTCGCGCGCCGTAGAAATCGTTCTCGACCCCGGTGGTGGCCCGCTGCTGCGCCGCGAAGGCGCCGGCCTCGAATGTCAGCGTCGTTCGCTCGGCGGCCACGACCCCGAAGGTCAGGCCGAGATCCTCCTCGAACCGGCGGTTGATACCGGCGAACTCGTCCCGATCCCACCCGCCGCGCACGAAAACTCCCACCCGCTTCGACAGCGTCCGGTCTGCCCGCAGCTTGGCACGGTAGCTCTCGGCCGTCGTCGCTCCCTCGTTCTGGCCATACACCACCGCGAAGGTCTGGGTGAAGGTCCAGGGCAGGGTGGTGTAGACGATTTCGTCGGCGCCGCTCAGCGTGGTGGTGGAGGTGTTGCCGGCGGTGTTTACCAGCCCGAAGTCCACCTGGGCCTTCCAGGGGGAGGCGGGTTCGTCCTGGGCGGCCAGGGCGGGCGGCGCGGCAACGAGGGCGGCACAGCAGAGGACGGCTCGCATGACAGTCATCAGGTCACCGGGTTGAGGTTGGGAGACGCGACAAGAAAACAAGTCATGGGTCGAGAGGCAAGCGGTGGGAAAGACTGATGGCGGACTGCGGAGTGAGGTCGGCTCCGCAGCCCGCCATCAGTGTCCTTCCGCCGTCTCGTTCGCCGGGGAAGGGTGGTGCGTCAGTATTTCCGGCGCGCCGCCCAGCCGATCTCCCCGCCGATGTAGTAGTTGCGCCCAGGGGCCGACTCGTACACCCGCCCGAAGGCGCCATTCAGGGTCAGCGAGCTGACATAGCTTCTGTCCCACAGGTTGTTGATGCCGACGAACGGGCGCACCCAGGCGCCGCCCCAGAGTCCCTCCCACGAAATCCGGACGTTCGTCACGCCCGTGCCGAGGCCCTGGGCGGTGGAGTCGTTCGTCGCTCCGAAGCCGTCCACCCACTGGGTGTTGCGGTCGTCGGCGTACATCGAGGTCGCCATGGTGTGGTCGAGGTCGAGGGCAAAGCCCTTCACCGGCCCGGCCCGGAGTCCGAGCCGGATGAACCCCTCTGGGACGCCCGGGACCACGTTGCCATCCAGGGTGTCCACCACCGCGCCGTTGGTGATGCGGTACTTCTCGAATCTGAAGTGGGAGTAGGTGTAGTTGCCGAACAGCCTGAGCTCAGGCGTGACGCGCCCCTCGAGGCCGAACTCCAGGCCGTCGTTGTGGACTTCACCGGCGTTGGTGAAGTAGCCACGCCCGCTCACTTCACGGTACTGCACGATGGCATCCTCGACCCGGATCATGAACCCGGTCGCGGAATAGGTGACCTTGCCGACCGTGCCGCGAACGCCAATCTCGCCGTTCAGCGCGCGCTGCGGGTCGAGCGAGCTGTTGAAGCCGCCGGTGGAGTTGGGCTGGTTGGCCAGCTCGGTCGTGGTCGGGGTCTCGAAGCTGTTGGAGAGATTGATGTAGGGGCTGATGCGCGGGTCGCTGATCAGCGCCACGCCGATGTTGCCCGACCAGGCCGACATGGTGCGGTTGCCGCTGTTGTCGGTGCCGTCCGACAGATGCTCGTCTTCGACGTCGAAGGTCACCGCGTCGTAGCGGACCCCGCCGCTCACCGCCACCGCAGGCACCGGATTCCAGTGGGCCTGCAGGAAGGGACCCACCTCGGTCACGGTCTCCTGCTGATTGAGAATGGTCGTATCCGGAACCCCGGCGTCGGCACGCCAGCTCTGGCGGTCGTCCCGCATGCGCTGGAGGTCCACGCCGCCGACCAGCCTCACGCCCCTGGCCCCGGTGCCCACGCGCTGGTCTCCGCTGAGGCGGAGCCCGCCGGCCTTGCGATCGATCTCGGTATAGGTGCCGATGGTCGGCCCGGGGCCCTGGGGAGGCGGTGTAGCCAGGGCATTCTTGAGGTCGCGGCTGAAGCCGAAGAGCGCCGCATCGAAGTGGCCGCGGTCGTTGTACTGCCGGAGGGTGAAGGCCAGCTGTGACTGCGACACATCCTTTCCGGCCTCGCGGAGGATGTTGTTGGCGGCGGCCGAGTCGGGGTTGGCGAGGAGTTCGTTGAGGGTAAGGGCGCCGGGGTTGTCGGCCTCGGGCGCGTTTGTGTAGCCGAACCTGAGCCCCAGGTCGGTCTTCGTCCCGATGAGATAGTTGCCGCCGAGATTCAACTGGGTGAAATCGGTGGCGCTGTGCTGCCGGAACCCGTCAACATTGGTGTGCGACACGTACAGCGTGCCGCTGGCGGGGCCCGAGCGCCCCATGGAGCGGGCCCCGATCTTGAACAGCCCGAAGCTGCCCCCTTCCGCCCTGACCGACTGTGAGAACGGCGCCACGCCCGGACGCTGGGTGGTCATCGAGAGCACCCCTCCTGAGGCGTTGCCGTAGAGCGAGGAGCTGGAACCGAGCAACACCTCGATCCGTTCCAGGTTGCCGAAGTCCACGTTGGTGAGCTGGCTCTGGCCGTCGGGCAGGGTCTGCGGTACCCCGTCGAGCAGCACCTTCACCCCGCGCAGGCCGAAGTTCGCCCGGGCGCCGAAGCCGCGGATCGATATCCGTTGATCGAGGTTGTAGTTGTAGCGGTTGGCGACGTAGACGCCCGGGATGTTGGCCAGTGATTCGTCGAGGCCGAGTCCCGCCTGAGCACCCTGCAGGTCGCGGACCC
>JAOUIC010000348.1 GCA_029884275.1 Gemmatimonadota bacterium
CGCCGCCCATCCGTCCCACGGCGTCCAGAGTTCGAGCCTGCTGCTTGAGGGTGCGTGCCACTTCCGCCAGGAACCGGTCTCCCGCCGCGTGACCCAGCGAGTCGTTGACCAGCTTGAAGCGATCGAGGTCGATGGCGAGGATGGTGCTGCGGATCGGATGACGCTGGGCTCGCGAGAGTTCGGCCTCGAGGCGCTCTTCCATTGCGCGGCGGTTCATGAGTCCGGTCAGCGGGTCGGTGGTCGCGGCGCTCTGCAACTCGGTGACGAGCAGGGCGTTCTTGAGGGCGATGGACGCGGCGAAGGCCAGCGTGTTGGCCAGGTCGCACTCGGAAGCGCCGTAGGGCTGGTCATGGAGCCGCGGCCCCAGCGCCAGTACCGCCAGCCGCTCCGCGCCCGTGCCCAGCGAGACCACCAGCTGGGTCGTCGGCGGCATCAGCACCCCGATCGCCGCGTCTTTGGCCTGCCCCACCGGCTGATCCAGCGGCAGCGCGCGGTCGAGCGAGTCGCGGTCGATCGGGTCCAGCGTGATCGCGCCCTTGAGCGACCGTACGACCTTGGGGACGTAGCGCGCCCCGGCCGGCCGATACAGACAGGCCCACCAGGAGAAGAACACTTCGGCCATGAAGTCGAGCACCATGCTCTCGCTCTCCTCGGTGGAGTGCACCGAGGAGAGCAGCCGCGCCACCTGCCGCATGGCCCTGAGCTGGAAGACGGCATCGTCCAGCTGGGCCTGGCGCTCGCGCAGCACGCCGTGCAGCTCGAGCATGACCGACAGCCCGAGGGCGATGCTGGTCGCCTGGGGCCGGATCGCAGACGCGATGGCGGGGTCGGCAACGATGGCGAGGTCGGTCTGGCCGCTGCGGAGCCGGATGATCTCCTGTCCGGTCGGCAGCCAGTCGGGGGGCGGTGAGAGCGACAGCCGCGCGTCGGGCGAGGTGACGCTGAACCAGATCCGCTCGCTGCCGAAGCGACGCACCAGCGCCTCGCGGCAGCGGTCGAAGAGCTCGCCGTCCGAGTGGGAGAAGCGGCAGGCCTCCGCGAAGGCGCTCGGGAGGGTGCTCTGGAGTGGGGACAGGAGGGGGGACTCCATGTGCCAAGCAATATAGTGATTTCACTCCGCTTGGCACCCCCGGCGGGACCGCCGTGCTAGGGCAGTCCCAGGAGCTTGTGGGTCTGCAGCGAGAGCCGCCACTCTGGGTGATGAAGGCAGTAGTCGACCGCCAGCCTCGTGTTCTGCCCCCGCTCCGGCCCGTCCATCGGCTGAAGGAAGAAGTGGTGGAACGGGAGGCCGGTGAAGCTCGCGGGGTCGAGTCCCTCCTGCGGAAACACCAGCTTGAGTTCGTTCCCCTCCCGCTGGACGAGCGTGGCGCCTGCCTTGGGACTCACGCACAGCCAGTCGATGCCGGCTGGCGCGGCAATCGTCCCGTTGGTCTCGACTGCGACGTCGAATCCCGCCTCGTGCAGGGCGCTGATGGCCCCGTCGTCGAGCTGCAGCAGCGGCTCGCCACCGGTGCAGACCGCCAGCGGCCGGGCGCCCGGTGACGCCTCCGCCGGCCAGGCGTGCCGAACCGCCTCGGCCAGCGCCGCGGGTGTTTCGAACCGCCCGCCCCCCGGGCCGTCGGACCCGATGAATTCGGTGTCGCAGAATTGGCAGGTGGCGTCGGCCCTGTCCTCCTCCCGGCCGCTCCAGAGATTGCAGCCCGCGAAGCGGCAGAAGACCGCCGGCCGTCCGGTCTGCCCCCCTTCGCCCTGCAGGGTGTAGAAGATCTCCTTCACGGTATAGGTCACGGGTCGCGCGGTCGGTGGGCGTAGGGTGCCGGGTCGCTCAGGCCGTTCTCGCGGAACCCGCGCAGGCGGAGCAGGCAGGAATCGCACGCACCGCAGGCGGCGCCATCGGGCGCCGGGTCGTAGCAGCTGCGCGTCAGCCCGTAGTCCACGCCGAGCGCCAGGCCGGCGGCGATGATCCCGGCTTTGGTCATCGCGATCAGCGGCGCGTGCAGCCGGAACTGGGCGGTCCCCTCCACCGCCGCGCGGGTGGCGACGTTCGCCAGCCGCTCGAACTGGGCGATGAACTCCGGCCGGCAGTCGGGATAGCCGCTGTAATCCAGCGCGTTCACCCCGATGAAAATGTCGCGCGCCCCCAGCACCTCCGCCCAGGCGAGCGCAAAACTGAGAAAGATGGTGTTCCGCGCCGGCACGTACGTCACCGGGATCTCCGCCGCCATCGCCTCCTCGGATCGCCCCTTCGGCACCGGGAGGTCCGCCGTGAGTGCCGATCCGCCGAAGGCGCGGAGGTCGAGCTCGATGATCTTGTGGTCGCCGATGCCGGCCCGGCGGCAGACCGCCGCCGCCGCCTCGAGCTCAACCCCATGACGCTGGCCGTAGCGAAAGCTCAGCGCGTGGCATTCGAACCCCTCGCGCTGCGCGATGGCCAGCGCGGTGGCCGAGTCGAGGCCACCGGAGACGAGGACGACGGCGCGCGGTGCCGGGATCATGGGGGAAAGGTAGGGCGCCGGGTTCAGCCGGGCTACGCGCTTCGGCCCAGCACGTGCCGCAGGGCATGCTCGAGCGTCGGGTGCCGGAAGCGATAGCCGGACGAGAGCAGGCGTTCGGGCAAGACCCGCACGCCGCTCAGCAGCAGTTCATCCGCCATCTCGCCGAGGAGGAGCCTCAGCGCGCCCGCCGGCACCGGCAGGAAGGCGGGGCGGTGGAGGACCCGTGCCAGCGTCTCGCTGAACTCACCGTTGGTGGCTGGCTCGGGCGCCGTCGCATTCACCGGACCGTCCAGGGCCGGTGTGAGGAGCGCGTGATGCAGGGCGCCAACCACGTCGTCGAGCGAGATCCAGCTCATGTACTGGCGCCCGCTGCCGAGCCGCCCGCCGAGGCCCGCCAAGAAGGGAGGCAGCATCGCCCCCAGCGCGCCCCCCGCGGGCGAGAGCACCAGCCCGATCCGCAGGCGTACCACGCGAATTCCCGCATCAGCCGCGAGCTCGGTGGCCGCCTCCCAGGCCCGGCCCACCCGCGCCAGGAACCCGGACGCCTGCTGGGCGCCGTCCGTCATGGCTTCGGTGACGGGTTGGTCGCCACGGTCGCCATAGATCCCGGTGGCGGAGGCCGAGATCAGCGTGCGCGGGGGCCGCGCGAGGCGCGCCATCGTCTCGGCGACAAGCGTGGTGGACCGTACCCGGCTGTCGAGAATCCGGTGCTTCGACGCGCCCGACCAGCGACCGTTCGCGATCGGCTC
>JAOUIC010000349.1 GCA_029884275.1 Gemmatimonadota bacterium
GGACAGAGAGACCGACGCACGCGGTACCTCCCTGACCAACCGGCCGTTTGTCCGTTTGTCCATCCTGTGACGGGCGGTTAGCTCAGTTGGTTAGAGCGCCACGTTGACATCGTGGAGGTCACAAGTTCGAGCCTTGTACCGCCCATGGGCCCTTAGCTCAATTGGATAGAGCATTTGACTACGGATCAAAAGGTTGGGGGTTCGAGTCCCTCAGGGCCCGCTGGTACCGCGGGGCGTAGCGCAGCTCGGTAGCGCGCCTGCTTCGGGAGCAGGAGGTCCCGGGTTCAAATCCCGGCGCCCCGATTCGTCATCCAGCGCCCCACGGCCTCGTCGTGGGGCGTTGTGTCTTCCAGAGGGGTGAATCGATGCGGCGCGTCATCCTGACGCTGGTCGATGGGCTTCGACCCGACGTGGCGGAAGCCGCGCTGGCGCGAGGCGTCCCCACCGCGGGACGAATCGGGAGCGATGCGACACCATGCCCGCGCCGCCGTGGTTGCGTAAAGCGCGGCAGGCGGCGATTTTCCCTCCCCCAACGCGCCCGTAGCTCAGCTGGATAGAGCGCTTGCCTCCGGAGCAAGAGGTCGGACGTTCGAATCGTCTCGGGCGCACTCCGGAACACGAACCTCGTCGCGAGTCGCCAGCTCGGACGAGGTTAGTGCTTTCCCCGGCAGGCCATTGCGGCAGGCCAGGTCCAGCGCCCCCGCTCGGTGGCACACGGAGGCTGTGCGGGGGAGCTCAGGGATCAGCCCCCAGGCACCCAGAAGCCTTCGGGGCACTGCCGCCGGCAGAACGCCTCACCTGACGGTGTGAACGGCCGGCGCCAGGCGAATGACGTGATGGGCTGGTCCACTTCCCGGCTCGCCGCCTCGAGGAGCCGGTGGGCGAGGCCCCTCGATTGGGCGGCGGGATGCACCCAGATGGTCTCCACCGTCCAGGCAGGGAGAGGTGCGACACCGGTGGAGGGACGCCGCTCGGCGTCCCAGTCGTCCCAGGACCACCAGGCCCAGCGCGGGTGCCGCCGCAGCACCGTCAACCCGGTCGCGACCCCGCGGCTCCGGCAGAGGAGTACCCTGGCATCACCCGAGTCGGTGACAAGGTAGGCGGGCTCGTGAAACGGTGTGTCCTGCATCGCACGCCGCGCAACCGCGGCCGCCAGGGCCCGCTCCTCGTCCGACGAGTCAGCGGTCACGAGGACCACCTCGGCATCGTCCCACCGCGCCACGATGCGTTCACCCGCGTGGCGCGGCAATGCCACGGAATCGGTGACCTCGACCGGTGAATTCACGGGATCTCCGCATGAGGGGACGACTGCAGGTTAACGCTCCGTTCATCCGCCCGACAGGGTCCGCCTGATGCTGCTCATGGACCGGGAGAACCTGTTCAAGCCGGGGTGGTCGCATGTGCTCTCGACCACCAACGACCTGCTGGAGCTCGAGGAACTGAGAATCCGGGTCGGCGCACCCCGCCGCGCCTTTCACCTGAGCGATGGCCGGCCGCATCTCGACCTCAAGCTCGAACCCCGCGACCGGGCACTGCAGGATCCCGCAGTGACGGTGGTCGAGACCAGCAGGGAGCTCATCCTCTGGTGGCGAGCCAGCCAGGCTGCCTCGACGAAGCGGGACGCCCCCCACCCGGCCGGTCAATAGATTCGAGACTGCTTACCGATCCCTTCACCCCCACCCTGCTACCTTGGGCATTGCCAGTTCAGTAGGCTGTATCAGGGGGTTGGCGCGCCAGCTACAAGCGGTGGCGATGATGCAACAACAATAGGGATACAGCTAGTCGTGCTTTATGTTAAGTACTTCAACCACAACATTTTAGAAAGCTGACACCGTGGTATCGATCCGGCCCGCAGCGTGCATGATGGCACCGCGGCCGGATGGGCTGTCCAGACAATGAACACCACGCCGTCGTCTTCGAAACCCCAAGAAGGAGTATTCCGATGAGAGTTCCCTTCCTTACTCTGCGGTCCGTCGCGGCGATCGCGGGTGTGTTGACACTCGCCGCGTGCGAAGCAGCGAATGAGCCGGACGGCCTCGTCCCGACTCCCGGCAGCCCCGCGTCCGTTATCCCCCTGACCCCAGGCAACGGGGCGGCGAACCTGGAAGAGTTCGAGCTGTGCAAGTACGGCAGTTCAGCCACCTTCAGCTACAGCGTCTTCGACAAGACCACCTCGAACACCACGAACGGGACCATTTCGTTGAACGACGGCGATTGTCGTGTCATCGCCCTGTTCGGTGGCCTGGGCGCCGACGTGACAGTGAATGAGACCTCGGCGCAGTCGGGCTTCATGCTCGACCGGGTGGACGTGACCACCATTACGACTGCCGGCACCCAAGGCTACACCCAGTCCACGTCGAGCGTCACGGAGGAGGTTTCGGGCAGCGGCGGGACGCTGGGCCTCCGCGGCGCGCTCCCCCAGTACTACAACAAGGGCATCCCCTTCGGCGGCGAAGGCTGCACCCCCGGCTACTGGAAGCAGCCGCATCACTTCGATTCGTGGCCGGCCCCCTATCAGCCGACCGACCTCTTCTCCGCGTATTTCGAGGATGCGTTCCCGGGCAAGACCCTCCTCCAGGTGCTGAGCACCGGCGGCGGCAAGCTGATCGCCCTGGGTCGGCACACCGTGGCGGCGCTGCTCAACTCGGCCTCGTCGGGCGTGGACTACAACCTGACCACCGCCGAAGTGATCGCCGAATTCAACGCGACGTATCCGGCCAGCAACTACGGCCCCCAGAAGGACCGCTTCGCCAGCTTCAATGAGCAGGGCTGCCCGCTGAACTAACGCTCAGCGGCCGTTGTCCTGCCACGCGGGTCCGGGGGTCTCCCCCGGGCCCGCGTTCCTTTCGGGTTCAGGCGCCGGATCGGATCGAGGAACCAAGGAGGGAATGCGCAGGGGGACGAGGAAGGGCAGGGTTCCGCTCACCAGAGCAGCCCGAACCGGCGGGCTCTCCCCGGGCCGGCAGGAGCGGCGGTCGCGATTTCCTCCCGGCCGACCGCCAGCTGCAGCGCGGTCTCGCCGCCAGCGACCCGGAGCACCCGACCCTCGACCTCAACCGCCCGGTCGGCCGGAAAACGGATCACACCCCTCAGCACTGCCCCGATCGTCGGCACGGCGGTGGAGGTGGCGCCCCGGAATCGGAGGCCGTCAGAGGACAGATCGACCACCTCAAACCGCCCGCTGGTGAGTTCGAGCACCGGGGCGAGTCGGCCAGCGAAGGATAGCCGAGGTTTGTGAC
>JAOUIC010000350.1 GCA_029884275.1 Gemmatimonadota bacterium
CGGTGCACCTCGAAATCGCGGAGGGAATGCTCCGGAAGATCGGTCTGCCGGAGAGCGCGCTCGCCTGTGGCATCCATCCGCCGATCTCGCCGGCGGTCGCGGAACAGGTGGTGCGGCAGGGGACCGTGATGACGCCGCGGTGGAGCAACTGCTCCGGCAAGCACGCCGGTATGCTGGCGACGGCCGCGCACCAGGGCTGGCCTCTCGCCGGTTACAACGAGTTCTCCCACCCGCTGCAGCAGCAGATTCTCGCCGAGATCACCCGCTGGAGTGACTGTCCCGCCGACCGGATGGCCTTCGCGGTGGATGGCTGCGCCGCAGTCTGCTTCGGGTTGCCACTTCGGGCGATGGCGCTGGCCTACGCTCGGCTCGGCGTTTCCGCCGAGCCGGCCGCCACCCGGCTACGGCAGGCGATGGCGGGTCACCCGGAACTCGTCGCGGGGCAGGGAAGGCTGTGCACCGATCTCGGCGTCGCGACCGCGGGAGCCGCAGTCGCCAAAGTGGGGGCGGACGGGATCTACTGCGCCGCGCTCACCGCCGCCGGACTCGGCCTCGCGCTGAAGGTGGAGGATGGAGACATGCTGAGTTCGGGGCCGGCGCTGCTCTTCGTGCTCGCCGCCCTGGCCGGCCGCCACTCGCTTGGCTTCGATCCGGGGGCGCTGCCTGCAGCGGTGACCCGTCATGCCGCGATCCCAATCGTCAACACCCGTGGCACCAGGACCGGCTCGCTCCAAGCGGTTGGCCGGCCGCGTTTTGTCGCCTGATGCCGCGTCGCCTCGATCCGCCCAGCGCAGTTGATCCCGCTACCTTGACGCCGGGAAGTCCGCCGCTCGATGAGGCGACGTCGGCCCTGGTCCGCCTGGCCACGGTCATTGCCCAGGGAGACGAGAAACTGGTGCGGCGGGTCATCACCGAATGCCGCGCGGTGGAGGTGCCCGCCGGCTGGGTGGATGAGCTGCTGCTGCAGTCGGTGCTGATGGTGGGCTACCCGCGCGCGTTGATCGCGGCGTCCGCCTGGCGGGACGGCGGGCCGCCTGCGCCGAAGTCCGATCCCGATGCCGCCTACCGCCGGGCCGAGGAATGGACCCCCCGCGGCGAGGAGACCTGCCGGGTGGTCTATGGCGCCAACTACGACCGTCTGCGGGAGAATGTCCGGAATCTGCACCCCGCGCTGGATGCCTGGATGGTGACGGAGGGATACGGCCGCACCCTCTCGCGGCCGGGGCTCGACCTCCGCCGGCGGGAACTCTGCACCGTGGCGCAGACCGCCGTGCTCGACACGCCGCACCAGCTCCACTCCCACCTCCGCGGGGCGCTCAACGCGGGGGCCTCGCCGGCGGAGATCGAGGAGACCCTGGCACTCGCGACCGCCGGGATGCCGGCCCGGCGTCGGGGCCGGATTCAGGGCCTGTGGGACGGAGTGCGCACGCGGCGCGATGACCGTGCCGCCACCGACGAGACTTCCAACGGGAGCGCCGATGTTCGTTGATCGCGTCACCATCCGTGTTGCGGCAGGCACCGGCGGCTCGGGCGCCTCGTCGTTCGCGCGGTTCAAGTACCGGCCCAAGGGCGGGCCCGACGGCGGCGACGGCGGCGACGGCGGCTCGGTGTACCTCCGTGGCGACTCGAACCTCGCCACCCTGCTCGACTACCAGTACAAGAGCGTCTGGAAGGCGGAGCGCGGGGTACATGGCAAGGGAAAGAACATGACGGGCGCCTCGGGCGACGATCTCTACCTGCCGGTGCCTCCCGGCACCGAGGTGCGGGATGTCGAGTCGGGAAAGCTCCTCGGCGAGGTGCTCGCGGCCGGCGACATCATGCTGGTGGCACAGGGCGGGCGGGGCGGTCGCGGCAACTCGCACTTCGCCACCGCCACCCACCAGGCCCCGCGGGAATGGGAGCCGGGCGAGGAGGGGGAGGATCGCACCATCGAGCTGACGCTCAAGCTCATCGCCGACGTGGGGCTGGTGGGCGAGCCCAACGCGGGGAAGAGCACGCTCCTGTCGGTCATCTCTGCGGCGCGCCCCAAGATCGCCGACTACCCCTTCACCACGCTCGAGCCAAACCTCGGTGTGGCGGGGCTCTCGGACAGCCGGTCGTTCGTGGTGGCGGACATCCCCGGGATCATCGAGGGGGCGCACGCGGGGAAGGGGCTCGGGCTGCAGTTCCTGCGGCACGTCGAGCGGACCCGCGTGCTGGCCTTCCTGGTTCCGCTCGACCAGCCGGATCCGCAGCGGGTGTACGACCAGTTGCGGCACGAGGTGGCGTCCTACAGCGAGGCCCTCGCCGGCAAGCCGCACCTGGTGCTGCTGTCGAAGCGTGATCTGCTTCCGGCCGATGGGCCGCTGCCGCAGCTGCAGGCGCCGGGAGCGCTTGGCACGCTTACGTTCTCGAGTGTGGCGGGGAGCGGTCTGGAGGAAGTGAAGGAGTACCTATGGAAAGCCGTGACCGCCGCCAGGGCGGAGGAGGCGCAGGCGTCCGCCAGGGGAGACGACGAGTGGCCCTAGATCCGGAGCGGGCGGCCTTCGTGTCGCTCGCGCTGACGCCCGGCGTCGGCTGGGCCCGAATCCGGGCCCTTCTAGACCGGTGTGAGACTGCGGACGGCGCCCTCAAGGCGCCGTTTGAGTTTTTGTGCACCATCCCGGGAATTTCTCGTGCCGCAGCCACGACTATCGCCGAACGCGGCACCCGGGAGGGGAAGCGGGCGCTGCGCGCCGCGGAAGTGATGGGCGCGAGGTGCCTCCTCCCGGCCGACCCGGAGTTCCCCATCTCTCTGCGGCAGATTCCCGATCCGCCCGCCCTGCTGTTCGCGCTCGGCGACATCTCCCTGCTGCAGCGGCCGGCCGTGGCCATCGTCGGCAGCCGGGATCACACCGACTACGGCGCCGGCATCTGCCGTCAGGCGGCGCGTGCCGCCGCCGAGGCCGGCATCGCGGTGGTCAGCGGCATGGCGCGAGGACTCGACGCCGTGGCGCACTTTGCGGCGCTCGAAGCGGGCGGCGCCACCATCGGCGTGCTCGGGAACGGGCTCGGCGTGGTGTACCCGGCCGCCAATCGGGATCTCTACCGCCGCGTGGCCGACCACGGCCTCCTGCTGACCGAGTTCGCCCCCGGCGAGCGGCCTGGTGTGGGCGCCTTTCCGCGGCGGAACCGCCTCATCAGCGCGCTGGCCCGCGTGACCCTGGTGGTCGAGGCAGCCGAGGCCTCGGGGACACTCATCACG
>JAOUIC010000351.1 GCA_029884275.1 Gemmatimonadota bacterium
CATGCTGGGCATCGCGGCGCAGAGCATGCGAGTGGCGTGGTATTCGCTGGTCCTGCACACCACGGGGCTCGCGATGCTCGCGGCCGGTCTGTACACCGGCTGGGTCAGGCTGCAGGCGTCGGCCTGGCTCCTCCTTTTTGCCGCCGTGTTCGGCACCGCCTGGAACCTCCTGCCGCAGCGGCGCCGGGCGCCGAGGAACCGGCAACTGGGTCTCTATGTGTCGTACGCCCACATGGGATTCGGGCTGGCCATGGCGGTGGGTGGAGTTCGAATTGGCGACGCGCTCGGCTGGTGGACCACGCCGAGGCTTGGGCTCCTCTCGGCGCACTTCCACCTCGCGGCGGGAGGATTCGTGACCATGGTGCTGCTGGGCGTGGGGAGCCGGATGATCCCGATGTTTCTCGGCGCGGAGGGGAGCGGGGAGCCGGCCTGGTTCGAGACCTGGCTCCGCCGCGGATTGGCGCTGGGGACTGTCGTGTTCGCCGCCGGCATGATCGCCGGCCCGGGCTTTCTGAGCTGGGGCGGGGCGGTGCTGATGGCCGCAGTTGTCACGGCGGCGCTGTGGCGCGCCGCCGGCTGGTACCGTCGCCGCAGCGCCCGGAGGCTTGACCCGTCGACCGCGCTCCTGCTCGCCGCCTTCGCCTGGCTCGGCCTCAGCATGGTGACTGGATTCGACGCCCTTGCTCGAGGCCTGGCCAGGCCCGGGGTCGCGATGAGCTATGCGGTGATGATCCTGCTCGGGTGGACGGGGGCGAGCATCCTTGCCGTCTCCTACCGGGTACTTCCCAACCTGGCATGGCATCACCGCTTCGGGGCGCGAGCGCGCCAGGCGGGGACGCCCTCTCCAGCGAGGATGGTGGTTCCGGCACTCGGATGGTTCACCCTGGCCAGCCACACCGCGGGGCTCTTCACACTCATGGGCGGGCTGCACCGCGCCAGCCCGGTGATGGTCCAGTGCGGAGCCGCCCTGTTCACGGCGGCTGTGCTGGCGACCGCCATCCATCATCTCCGGCCGGTGGTGGTGAAGTAGGCCGAACCCCGCTCATGGTGGGGTGGCACATGCCGTCCTAGATTCACCCCCATGCTGGAAAACCTCGAGAGAATCGTGCGGCGGTTTCAGGCATCGGACAAGCAGACCCGCCTCGAACTGCTGCTCGACTACAGCCGCAAACTCCCCGACCTGCCGGAGCGGTTCCATGCCGCCCGCGCCGCGGGCCTCAACATGGTGACCGAGTGCCAGTCGCCGGTCTTCCTTTATCTGGAGCTGGAGGGAGACGGCGTCGGGCTACACGCCGACGCCCCGCGCGAGGCGCCGACCGTCCGGGGATTCGTGTCGCTGATCGCGAAGGGCATCCGGGGGGCGTCGCCCGCGGCGGTCGGTCAGTTGCCGAGTGACCTGCTGGAACAGCTGGGTCTGGGGGAAGCCCTGGGAATGACGCGCCTGCAGGGATTGAGCGCGGTGGTGGGGAGGGTGCGCAGGATGGGAGACGAACTGGAGATTAAGAGAGTCAGAGGGTCGGAGAGCGAGGCGGCCGGAGGGCCCGAGGGACAGTCGAGAATGTAGACCGAACACCATGCCGCCCCGAGCAGCGCGAGGGGCCTGTTCACCTGTGCTGGTGGGTGGGGTGAGTCGCCGAACCCGATCGTACAGCACGGGAGGGTAGGCCCCTCACTTCGTTCGGGGCGGAGCACGGGAGGGTAGGCCCCTCACTTCGTTCGGGGAGGAGCACGGGAGGGCAGGCCCCTCACTTCGTTCGGGGCCGAGGATGAAGAAGTTCGGGGCCGGCTATCCTCAACGCTCCACCGGCAGCCGCACCCCGTTGCCCCATTCGGTCCAGCTGCCGTCGTAGTTCCGCACCTTGGAGAACCCCAGCAGGTACGTCAGCGCGAACCAGGTGTGGGACGACCGTTCGCCGATGCGGCAGTAGGCGATCGTCTCGCGATCCGGGTTGAGCCCCTGCTCCGCCAGGTAGATCGCCCGAAGCTCGTCGGCGGTGCGGAAGCAGTGGGTGTCCGGGTTGACGGCGCGCCCCCACGGAACGCTCTTCGCCCCGGGAATGTGGCCACCCCGGAGCGCACCCTCATTCGGATAGTCCGGCATGTGCAGCCGCGTACCGCTGTACTCCTCGGGGCTCCGCACATCGACCAGCTGACCCTTCCCGGCGACATGGGCCAGCACTTCGTCTCGGAAGGCGCGAATGGCCGCGTCGTCACGCGCAGTGACGGCGACGTTCCCCGGC
This sequence comes from Gemmatimonadota bacterium, assembly GCA_029884275.1. Taxonomy (GTDB): domain Bacteria; phylum Gemmatimonadota; class Gemmatimonadetes; order Gemmatimonadales; family GWC2-71-9; genus JADJOM01. The sequence goes on from JAOUIC010000351.1 coordinate 2,241, forward strand.
GGATAGGCGGGCACTTCGGTGGAGAGCGGCCTCCCCTCGTCAATCCAGCGGGCCCGGCCCCCGTCCATCAGTCTGAGACGTTCCAGCCCGAAGAGCCGGAAGACCCAGAAGGCATAGGTAGCCCACCAGTTGTTCTTGTCGCCGTAGAGCACGATGGTGGTGTCGCGGTTGATGCCGCGGGAACGGAGCAGGGCCTGCATCTCCCGCGGGCCGAGGTAGTCCCGGGTGACGGGGTGATTCAGCTCGGTCACCCAGTCGATCTTGACCGCGCCCGGGACGTGCCCGGTGTCGTAGAGCAGCAGGTCCTCATCCGACTCCATCACCCGCACGGACGGATCGGTGAGGTGGTCGGCCACCCAGTCAGTGTCGACCAGGACATCGGGGTGGGCATACCCCCGGGTCCCGATCGGCGCTGGGCGTGACGTCTCGGCGGTGGGCATGTGCTCTCCTCTGGTCGCCGGCAGCCGGGAGCCTGTCGGCCGGGCTCCGCGCGGTCTGCCGTTTCCAAACAACCCGAAATACGACTATTTTACTCCCATTGTCAACTAGGGGCCCGGAATATCTTCATCCCGGGCACAGACTAGCACGATCCGTCCCCGGTACTATGATTTGAGCATGAGTCCCTCGATTCGCCGCCGATCGGGCGGGACCGACACTGCCAAGGGCTGGGCCACCGGCGCCCCGGGCACCGGAGACATCCTCCGGCGTGGCGCGTGGTACCAGATCATAGGGGACTCGGGTGACGAACTGGTGATCGAGGTCGACACCCATCCTCGGAGGCTCCCCAGGGAGAAGCTGATCGTCCGGGCGGAACCGCCGGACCAGTGGAGCATCGTGGTGCGGACCGGCGTGATGCGTCCGACGCTCTCGGGCGCCAAGGTGGCCAACACCTACGCGGTCTGTCCGGATTGCACCGCGCGCCAGGAATTCGAGGGTCGACCTGACACGCTGATATGCGCCCGGTGCCGACGGGCC